>NZ_CP029179.1 GCF_003352165.1 Acidibrevibacterium fodinaquatile | reverse complement strand
ACCTCACAGGAGTCCCGAATCTCTCATAGTTGGCAATGCAACACACTGATTTAAATTGTAAATTTGCCTACGAATCTAGAACTAAAGAATATTGAAATACTTGAATACGTATGGCCTGTTGATAACTATTTGCCACTTGGCCCTAAGAGCCCCATCGCAAAGGCCCTCGAGCGCCTCGGAAACGCTATCCGCGCCCGTGATGCGGCAGCCAAACAAGAAAGCATGCTTTGAGGGGCGCAGTTTCACCGCAAGCGGACTAACCCCCACCCCCGAAATAGCGTCACCGCCGAAAAACCACTTGCGGCGGGCGGAAAGCCATGCCTGCGGGAAGGGGAGGGGGGAAAGAAGAACAGCGAAGCGGCTGCATCATCACCGTCACGGGGGGTACGCCATAGAACGGGCAGGATAGCACGGTTCGTGGCACGTAAAGAGAACGCGGCTATGCTGCCAGCGCCTTGGCCATGGGCAAGCTGGCAAAGATGCCCTTAAGCGGCCGGAATCCGTCCGGGCCAAGGCTGGTATCGGCGCCCCAGAGATAGTCGCCAGTCAGGTTGATGTGCTGCCAGCCGAGCGGCGCGAGGTGGGCGAGCAATTCGTCCGGCATCGTTTCGCCACGGCGACGTATAGCGTCAAGGGCACGGCCGAGATAGACGGTGTTCCACAGCACGATGGCCGCTGTTACCAAGGCCAAGCCGCTGGCCCGGTGCTGCTGGGCCTGGGCAGTGCGGTCGTGCAGGCGCCCGAGGCGGTGAAAGCATACGGCACGGGCCAGTGCATTGTGGCTCTCGCCCTTGTTGAGTTCAGCCGTTGCCTGCCGCCGAAGTTGCGGCTGTTCAAGCCAGTTCAGGGCGTGAAGGGTTCGTTCGATGCGCCCGATTTCTCGCAACGCGAGGGCCAATCCATTCTGCCGGGGATAGGCACCGAGGCGCTTGAGCATCAACGAGGCACTGACCGTGCCCGTGCGCACCGAGGCCGCCAGCCGCAGCACGTCGTCCCATTGTGCCGTGATCAGCTTTTCGTCCGGGCGCCCGGCGACGAACGGCGCCAGGGCGGGCCAGGTCGAGGCGGGGCCGAATGCGTAAAGTTTGCGGTCCGCGAGGTTGGGGATGCGCGGCGCGAAACGGAAGCCTAGGAGATGTGCCAAGGCGAAGACGTGCTCGCTCACGCCGCCGCCGTCCGTATGATGGACGGCAACGCTGAGATCCGCCTCGTGATAGAGCAGCCCGTCTATGACGTATGCCGCTTCGCCGAGGGCGGAATAGATGCCGTGTGGAACGGCGCGTGGCGCGACGAGACGTGGGTGTAGAACAATGCGGACGGTTCCCGCCCGTGGCCGTGCCGGGCATTGTAGGCGCCCAGGGCCTCGCCGCGCCCGGCGGTCAGGAACGCCTGGCCATCGGAACTGGAGACATCGGCGAACCCGAACCGCGCTGCGAGTGGCTGGCGCTGCTGGGCATTGACCACCATGGCCAGCGCTTGGCGGTACGTGTCCTCGCGCAGGTGCCAGCCTGCGGTCCAGGCGAGTTCCCGGTAGCTCGCGACCGAGCAGGCTTCGGCCATGCGGGTCAGGCCGAGGTTGGTCGCATCGGCCAGCACGCCGGTCAGAACGACGCGCGGATCGTCAGCCGGCATTCCTGTGTGCAGGTGCGTGAAGGCGTTCGCGAATCCGGTCCAGCTATGAACGTCGGCCAGCACACTGGTGATGCGGGCACTTGGCGCCATTGCATAGAGCCGCTCGGCGGCAGCCTCCGCCTCCTCCGGGGTGATCGCCTTGAGGGGCGTGATCTTCAGTTCGTCGCCCTTGATCCTGACATCTTCCAGCTTGTCCGCAGCGGCCTTGGCGTCGATCTCCCCCATGCGCCGGTCCAGCAGGGCGCGGCGCTCGTTCAGGTACTCCTCCGCCGTCGCTGGCACGGCGACCGGCAACGGCCCGGCCTCGCGCATGGCGGCGAACAATGCGGGCGGGATGAGCTGGTCCTCGATGGCGCGCCATTGGCGGCTGCCCTCGACCCAGATGTCGCCCGAACGCATGCTGTCCCGCAGCGTGAGCAAGGTGGCGGCCTCCCACGCGCGGCGGTGTTCCGTACTCCCGTCGCCGCCGCTGTCCCGCACGGCTTTTCGCCAGGCAGGGCGGAGGAAGCTAACCGGAAGGCCCTCGGGCCATTTCCGGCTCCCGCTCTTGTATGCTTCACGCAACAACTCGACCGCGCGCAACGTTGCTGCGGCGGCGGGCACGGCGCGAAGCTCGAAGGTATCCAAGAACAGCGGACCGAGACGGTGCAGCACTGGCCAGGCACGCGTGGCCAGTGCCGGCAGGTCCACTTTGTCCGGGCGGCTGAGGCGTTCGGCTTCGGCGACGCTTTCGGCGAGCTTTTCCCAGCCGATGGACGACACCACGGCGCCGTCGAGGCCGGCTTCCCCCTCGGTTGCCTTGGCCGCGATCAGGGCGGCGCCGAGCCTGGCGAAGAGCCTGACCTTGTCGTTGACGGCACGGGCGTCTCGCAGGACAGCGTTTTCCTCGCGGGCCTCGGCGCGGCGGAACATCCGGCCGATAGCACGGTCGAACAAGCCGACCCGTCATCGGTCAGCCGCGCCGTGGTATCCAGCACGGTCGCGACCAAAGTCGACCTGCGACGGAGCGGCGAGAGCGCGCGCAGGTGCTGGGCGGTAAAACGGCCGCCCTCACGGGCAAGTTTGCGCAGCCGCTCCGGATGCACCCCTTCAGCAACGGCGGGATCGAGGCCGATGGTGCGCAGGTGTGCGAGCTGATCGACAATCCGCTTGAGGGCCTTGTAGCCGGGCGCGCCAGATGGCTGGCGCGTCCAGGCCAGCACACTCGTCGATGCGTCCTCTTTGGACCCGAGCAGAGCGTCCAGGGCTTCGGTCTGTGCGGAGGACAGGTTGCGGGTGAGCTGTCCGGCGACGTGGCGCTCGGCCACGACCAGGACGGCGGCGATCAACCGTTCGATCACGCTCGAACCCGGGGCGAGGATCTTGCGCCGGCGCAGTTCGTCCGTCAGCGTCGCGGCGACAGTGAGGGCGTTCGTCGTCGCCAACGCCACCGGCAAAAGCCAAGCCAGCATCTCGCGGCCATGGCAGTGCGCGTACATCTGGAAGCCGAACCCCTCCCGCAGCCCGTCAAGCTGCTCGCGCCGCGTTTGGGGCCGGGCCGCATACGCGGCGAGAGCGTCGGCGCTGACCCGTAGTTGGTTGGCAACGAAGTTTAGGGCTGTCTCCGGGATGGCCTCGCCGGGCCGGAGCAAGCGGCCGGGATAGCGGAACGCACAGAGCTGGAGGGCATAGCCAAGCTGGTTATGACCGCCGCGGCGGCGATCGAGCGCCGCAAGGTCGGCAGCAGCTAATGTCCAGTGGCGGATGAGGTCGGCTTCGATGACCGGAAGGGCAAGCAGGTTCTCAAGCTGCGCATCGGTGAGCGCACGGCGTCTCGGCATAGCGGGTGTCCCAAATAGAGTGTAGTCTGTCTGCTACGGCCCGCACCCGAGCAGGAACAAGGGTTTGCCGGGCGTCCGGCGGGATGAGTTCAATTGGGACAGCGCGTCGCCCTCTACTGCCGGGTTTCGACTGCCGACCAGTCCTGCGCGCGCCAGGAACGGGATCTCGCCGCGTTCGCCGAAAGGTCCGGCTACGATGTGGTCGGTACGTTCAAGGAAACCGGCTCGGGCGTGAAACAGGACCGGGCCGAGCGGCGCAAGGTCATGGCGCTCGCCCAAGCCAGGCACATCGATGCGGTTCTGGTGACCGAGCTGTCCCGCTGGGGCCGCAGCACGACGGATCTGCTCGCGACGCTGAAGGAGTTGGAAGCCCGGCGCGTATCGGTGATCGCGCTCAACGGCATGGCATTCGACCTCGCCACGCCGCACGGACGGATGATCGCGACCGTGCTGGCCGGTATCGCGGAGTTCGAGCGCGAGCTGATACAGGAACGCATTCGCTCCGGTATCGCCGCAGCCAAAGCCAGGGGGAAACGTCTCGGCCGCCAGCCCGGACAGCGACTGAAATCGGATCGGCTCGCGCCAAAGGTCATCGCGCTCATCGGTCAGGGCCGCAGTTACCGCTTGGTCGGGCGGGAGCTTGGTTTGAGCAAGAACACCGTGGCAGCCATCGCCAAACGGAGCCGGCCAACAACCAACCCTGTCAGTTAATCCCGGCCATGTTCCCGCTACGTGCCGCGAACCGTGCTATCCTGCCCGTTCTATGGCGTACCCCCATATCGCCCGCGCCCGAAGGTCGGATGACAGCGGCAGCGTCTATAACTTCGCCCATCGCGGCGCGGAGCTTCTCGGCCATGGCCTCATCCTCCCCGGGGATGCCCGGACTGGGCGCATGACCCGGCGGCGCTCTGGCGTGCCGCCGAGCGGGCGGAGCAGACCATCGACCGCCAGAGCGGCGAGCGGCGCTGGAAGAAGGGCGGGCAGATCGCCCGCCACATGACCATCGCCCTGCCGCGCGAGGTCACGCCGGAGCAGCGCCAGGCGATGCTGCTCGCCTTCATCACCGCCGAGCTGCAGCCCGAGCGTCATGGCGTCGCCGTCGAATGGGCGATCCATGCCGATGACCATAACCCCCATGCCCATCTGCTGATCAGCACCCGCGCCCTCGGCGCCGCCGGGTTCGGCAAAAAGGCGCGGGCGATGAACCCGGGCTTTGCCAGCCGGGGGGCCGCGCATTTTGTCAGCGACGGCGATGACTGGGACAAGCGTTGGGCGGCGTTCCAGGATGCCTGGTTCGCGCGGGCGGGTCTCGCGGTGGCGGTGCCGGAGCGGCGTGGCATGGCCGAGCCGCATTACCGCCGCGGCCAGATGCGGAACGAGGCGGTGTGTCGCGAGCGCGACGCCATTGCCGAGGCCAATGCCGCGGTGGCCGAGGTCCGCAAGCGTGACCCCGAGGCCATCCTCGCGAGCCTGACCGCGCATAAATCCATCTTCACCGCCCGCGACCTGCGGCGAGCGCTCAATGCCTCCGGGCTCGAGGGCGAGGCGCGCGCGGCGCTCGAGGCAGCTCCGCCCCTCGACAAACACAAATTGCCGAGCCGCCGCATAAACTTCCACTGAATACATCCCCGGCCGCCTCCCCCTCCATTCAGAAAGAGGCAACTCTACAAGTGGCCGGTTTTTGCCTCGCCACGCAGCAGCACTATGCCGCCGCTACATGGCCTACTTTTCCACCGCCGCGTACACGGATTGCTCAACCGCCCATGGCGGCCTTTGTCACGAGGCTTCGGCCCGCCCGGTTACCCGTCCAAGCCGCTCGTCAGCTACCAGGGTCTACCGGACAACTCCCTGGGTAGATCCTCCCTCCACTGGTGAACCGCGCCGTTGGGGCGCACTGAATAAGGTGGGCTAGACGCTCTGCCTCGATCACAAATTTGTTGACAGGGTGCTTTCGCGGCTTCTAATCGCAAACTCGCGAGCGTTGTGACAAGAATGCACCTATTGCTCCGACTTCAAGCGGGATGAAGGACCAGTGACACAGCCTGAAACGCGCCGTCGGTGCAAGCTGTCGGCGATCGTTGTGAGCTACAACCGGGAAGAAATTATTGGTACCGTCCTGCGCGGGTTGCAGTTCGCCGACGAGGTTATACTGCTCGATAAATCTTCTACCGACCGCACCGCAGAGATCGGCGCGGCGTTTGTCGACCGCGTGGTCCGCGTGCCTTGGTCTCCCACCGTTGAGGAAACGCGTGTCTCGATGGAATCCTATTGCACGCATGATTGGGTGCTATTCCTCGATGATGACGAGTGTCTGAGCCCCGACGCCGCGTTGTTTATCGATAAGGAGTTACACGAACCGCGTGCCGATCTATATCGGCTGCCTCTTCGTCATTACATCATGGCGCAGCACGACGAGGATGCGTATTACTGGCCGGAATCGCATATTCGTCTGTTCCGCAAGGGCGCTCTGCGCTTTGTTCCTACCGTGCATGGCGGCATTGAGGAACTCTCTGAGCGTCGCTACGATATCCCATCCGACGCGGGAATCGCGATCCATCATTTGTCACATGCCGACGTACATCAATGGATCGATAAGACGAATCGCTACACCTCGCGCCCGGAACGCGTGCGCGCGCTCGGTGAAGGCGCCGACTTGGCGCATTTCGCTCATCACAGCATTGATCGCTGGCTCAAAGCGAGCCGTAACGCCACTCCCGGCAGCTACTCGGAAGCGGTGGCTGTCTTGCGCTCCACCTATGACCTGATTGATCGCCTCAAATCCTGGGAGGAAGCACGCGGCGTCGATGGGCGCGCCCGATTTGCCGAGCTATGTCAGGCGCTCGACCTCGCCTACGAGACTCACCTCACGCCGATTCGCCGACCACGCGTTGCCGGTGCCATAGCGCCTTCTGCACCACCCCAAGCGCTCGCTGCCACCGAGGCCGCCGATCCTATACTGGTTCGGGCCAATGCCAGCTTGGTATCCATGCTGCGGCAAACCCAGGAGGCCGGAGACGCGTTGCGCAAAACGCATGAGCGATTGCAGGCGGAGACCGAGCGGCTAAGGGCGGAAATCGAGCAGCGCCGGACCGAGACAGAGCAGCAGCAGGCGGAGACCGAGCGGCTAAGGGCGGAAATCAAGCAGCGCTGGACCGAGACAGAGCAGCAGCAGGCGGAAGCCGAGCGGCTAAGGGCGGAAATCGAGCAGCGCCGGACCGAGACAGAGCAGCAGCGGGCGGAGGCCGAGCGGCTAAGGGCGGAAATCGAGCAGCGCCGGGCCGAGACAGAGCAGCAGCGGGCGGAGGCCGAGCGGCTAAGGGCGGAAATCAAGCAGCGCTGGACCGAGACAGAGCAGCAGCAGGCGAACCATGTTCGGTTACAGCAACTCGTAACGGATCTTGCGGTGCAATTAAAGCAGATCCAACTCAGCACCAGTTGGCGGATGACAGGGCCGTTAAGACTCCTTGGTCGCCAGATACCATTTGTCGCTCGCAACGGGCGCCGGACCTTGCGTTTGGCTTTCTGGATCGTAACCGGACGGCTGCGGCAGCGGTTGGAAGAGCGGCGGAAACGGCGTGAGAGCCAAGCGGCGCTGCCGGCTCCGGCGGAGGGGATGGTGCCGCCACAGCCGTCTACGGAACAATCCCAGACCCAAGCAGAGACGATTCATCTGCCGGTCTCGGCGACACCGCGCGTCACCATCATCATTCCGATCTATGGCGGGGTGGATTATACGCTGCGCTGTCTCGCCAGCATCGCCGCCGCGCCGCCGGCGACGCCGTTCGAGGTGCTGGTTGCCGACGATGCGACGCCCGGCGAAGACGTGCTCGCGCTAGAGCGGGTTTCCGGTCTGCGCTTCATCCGCTGGCCGGAGAACATGGGTTTTTTGCGTAGCTGCAATGCCGCGGCAAAGCTGGCCAAAGGCGATTTCCTGTTTTTTCTCAACAACGACACCGAAATTCTGCCGGGCGCCGTGGACACGCTGGTGGAGCTGTTCGACGCTCGACCCGATGCTGGCTTGGTCGGGTCGAAACTGATCTATCCCGATGGCCGCCTGCAGGAGGCCGGCGGCATCATGTGGCGGGACGGATCGGCCTGGAATTACGGCAATCTGAGCGATCCGCAGCGGCCGGAATTCAATTATGTCCGCGAAGTGGACTATATTTCCGGCGCCGCCATCATGCTGCCCCGCGCACTCTGGGAGGAGATGGGCGGCTTTGATGAGCATTTCCTGCCGGCTTACTATGAGGACAGCGATCTTGCTTTCCGGCTGCGGGCAGCGGGATGGAAGGTGCTTTACCAGCCGCGGTCGGTGGTCATCCACCATGAAGGCATCACCCACGGCACCGATACCAGCCAGGGGGTCAAGGCTCATCAGGTCACCAATTCCCAGCGTTTCAGGGAGCGCTGGCGCGAAACCTTGGAGCGCGAGCATCTGCCCAATGGTGAGCGTGTTTTGCGCGCCCGCGATCGGTCACTCGCGCGACGCCTGACCCTGGTCGTCGACCATTACGTGCCGGAGCCGGATCGTGACGGCGGTTCGCGAGCGATGCTCACGTTCATGGATACGTTGCTTGCGACCGGGCGGATGGTAAAATTTCTACCACAAAATCTCCATCGCACGCCCGGCTATACTGAGGCGCTGGAAGCACGCGGGATCGAGGTGATCCACGGGCCTTGGAACGAGAATGCGGAGGCATGGCTTCGCCAACATGGCGACGAGGTGGACGAGATCGTCCTTTCTCGGCCGTCCGTAGCGAACGAATTGCTGCTGCCGCTTCGCCGCCATTGTCGTGCGCCGATCGTTTTTTATGGCCATGACCTGCACTTTGCCCGCATGGCGAGCGAACCTGGAGCACAGCAAAACAAGACCAAGAATGCCGCGATCGCGGAGATGAAGGCGCTAGAACGTCGAATTTGGCGCATGGTGGACGTCGTTCTCTATTTATCTGAAGAAGAAGTCGAAGCCGTAAGGCGATTGGAACCAGGCGTGCGCGCACAGAGCGTACCCGTCTGCGTTTTGCCGGTTACGCCCCCTACCCACAAAGAAATTCCTGACGCGCCGAATTTGCTTTTCGTCGGCGGTTTCCGCCATCCGCCCAATGTCGAGTCGGCTATTTGGCTAGTAAAAGAGATCATGCCGTTGATTTGGCGCGATCATCCCGGAGCAAGCCTCACCATCATTGGTTCTAACCCGCCCCTTGAGGTGCTGACCTTGGCACAGCCAGGGGTGGAGGTGCGAGGTAACGTCACGGATTCAGAGTTGGCGGCAGCCTATCGTATGGCGCGCGTTGCGATTTGCCCCTTGCGCTCCGGCGCCGGCGTGAAGCTCAAAGTGGTGGATGCTATGCACAATGCCGTGCCTGTGGTAACCACCCCGGTCGGTATCCAGGGCATGCCTGGGATCGAGTCCATCGTCGACATTGGCGAGGACGCGACTGCGCTTGCGGCGGCCGCGTGCCGGCTCCTCACGGATGACACGCTTTGGCAGCAACGCGCCGACGCGCAGCGTGGCTACGTCTCAGCCCGCTTCTCCGCCGAGGCGATGAGGGCTGCTCTGGTGGAGGCGTTCGCTGTCGTTCAATCGGCAAGAGGCATGCGTCGTGACCTGCCCCCCGAAAGCGCCCTCGCCGTGATGTAGAGTCTGCCCACCCTGAAGGAGCAGACGAGATGAGGAAAAGCCGTTTCACCGAGGCGCAGATTATCGGGATGATCAAGGAACAAGAGGCTGGCCTGCCGACCTCCGAGCTTTGTCGGAAGCATGGGCTGAGCCCGGCGACGTTCTACAAGCTGAAGGCCAAGTATGGCGGGATGGAGTTATCTGATGCCAAACGGCTGAAGCAGGTCGAGGACGAGAATACCAAGCTGAAGCGTCTTCTGGCCGACGCGATGCTGGATAACGTCGTGCTGAAGGATTTGCTGGGAAAACCCTGACGACGCCGATGCAACGGCGGGAGGCGGTGCAGCGGGCGATGCGAGGTCATGCGATCTCTCAACGCCGGGCCTGTGTCCTGGTCGGCGTCGATCCGAAGACGGTGCGGCGCGAGCGCTCGCCCGACAATCCGGAGATCCGTGAGGAAATGCACAAGATCGCCGAAAAGCGTCGCCGCTTTGGCTAGTGCTCTGACTCAATCGGACGCTACAGGCAGCCGGCTGAGCTTGGCGAGGATGTCGTCAGCCGGCTTGGTCCAGACGAATGGCCTGGGGTTGCGGTTGTGCTCGCGGATGTAGCTGCGGATGGCGCGTTGGAGATCGGCGACGGAGGTGAACACGCCGCGCCGGATGCGCCGTCGGGTGATGACAGAGAAGAAGTTTTCGACGGCGTTGATCCAGGACGCGGAGGTTGGCGTGAAATGGAAGACCCAGCGCGGATGATCGGCCAGCCACTCCCTGACTTTAGGATGTTTGTGGGTGGCGTAGTTGTCGGCGATGGCGTGGATGATCTTGCCGGCGGGGACGGCGCGCTCGACGGCGTTGAGGAACCTGACGAATTCCTGATGGGTGTGCCGGGGCATGCAGCGGCCGACGACGGTGCCGTCGAGGACATTCAGAGCGGCGAACAGGGTGGTGGTGCCGTGGCGCTTGTAATCATGGGTCATGGTGCCGCAGCGGCCAGGCTTGATCGGCAGGCCGGGCTGGGTGCGGTCGAGCGCCTGGATCTGGCTTTTCTCGTCGATCGAGACGACGACGGCGTGCGCAGGCGGGTTCATGTAGAGCCCAACGATATCCTCGACCTTGGCGGCGAAAGCCGGGTCGTTGGATTTCTTGAAGGTCCTGATGCGGTGTGGCTGCAGGCGATGGGCCCGCCAGATGCGCTGCACCGCGCTCAGGCTGATGCCGACGGCGCTGGCCACCATACGGCCGGTCCAGTGGGTCGCCGCTTTCGGTGCCTCCCCGCAGGGCAGCGCCAGCACGCGGGCGATGGTCGCCGGCGACAACGGCGCCTTGCCCGGCTTGCGTGTCTTGTCGCGCAGCAATCCATCGACACCTTGCTCGGCAAAGCGCCGCTGCCAGCGCCATACCGACGGCCGGCTTGCTCCACTGCGCGCCGCCACCTCCAGCACGGTCAGACGCTCCGCCGATAGCAGAATGATCCTGGCACGCTGAACATGCTTCTGAGAACGGTTGCGATCCTCCACAATGGCGGCCAAACGCTCGCGGTCCGCGGAGTTGACGATGGGGATGACGGTCTGTGCCATGCACACAGAATCTCACAAATCAGCCCCGTTGTGAATCCTCTGTTTGGTTCAAAGCACTACCGGCGCATCGGGATCATGCTGGCGCGCAAGGGCATGGTGATGAACGAAAAGAAGCTCTACCGCCTTTACCGCGAAGAGGGGCTGTCTGTCCGCCGCCGCCGTGGCCGCAAACGGGCGCGTGGCAGCCGGACGCCGATGCCTGTGCCGCTGCGCCCGAACCAGCGTTGGTCGCTCGATTTCCTGTTGGATACCTTCGGGGCCGGCCGCAAGTTCCGCATCCTGGCGGTGAATGACGATTGCTGCCGAGAAAATCTCGGCCTGATGGCCGATACCAGCATCTCGGGCGCCCGGGTGGCCCGGGAACTCGATGCCCTCGTCCGGATCTATGGGAAGCCCGCCTGCATCGTCTCCGACAACGGAACCGAGTTCACCAGCAAGGCCATTCTGAAATGGGCCAATGAGAACGGTGTCGAGTGGCATTACATCGATCCCGGCAAGCCGCAGCAGAACGGCTACATCGAGAGCTTCAACGCAAGCCTGCGCGATGAATGCCTCAACGAAGAGATCTTCGACAGCCTGGACGATGCCCGCCGCAAGCTGGCCCTGTGGCGCTACGACTACAACAACGTCAGGCCACACTCATCGCTCGCCAACCAGACCCCCGCCGACGCGCGCCGGGCGCTTGAGCAATCTGAGGGCTCCGCGCCCGGCGCGCTTGCCCAACCCGAAGCCAACCATTATCAACCCCAAGGACTCTCGTTATGACTGAGGGACGACCGGGGGGCAGGTCAAACTGAACCGCTCCATATTTTCTCGGATGCCGTTTGGTTTAAGCCTGGAGCGTGCGCCGTCCCCTGTTACCTTATTACTTATAAAGTAACAAAAGCCACCTCACACACCCCGCGCCCCCGCCACCTACCCGCCGCCCAAACATGAACCGGATGGGGGCAGCCCTCGCCGGGGATGCAACGGGGGCCGCAGCCCCCTTGCCAACGCCCGCGCGGTATGACCGCGCATGGCTTGCCACGGCCTATAACGCTCTCTCCCCCCTGAAAGGCATCGCATTTTCCGCCAGGTATTCCGGATACTTTCCGGAAAGTATCCGGAATACCCTTCCCCCATCAGCGCCCCGCGACAGCACCGAAAGCAGCGCCGCCAGGGCCTCGAACCCCAGCACCATCACCGCCGCCATCGTGCCAAGCCGGACCTCCCGACGCCCGCCATGCTCCCCACCGCGAGGCGCTTTCCGCTGGCCACGGAATCCCCCATCTGATACAGTTCTCGGTGGATAAAGCCCAAAACCCCCGAAAGGCCCTCCCCATGGCCGAACCCTACCAGCTCCCTCTCTTCCCCGACCACGCCCGCCTCATCCGCATCCGGCCCGAGCGCAACGAATGGCGCTTCTATCACCTCGCCATCTGGCCCGACCTCTTCGGCCGCGCCCTCCTCGCCCGCTACTGGGGCCGCATCGGAACCAAAGGCCACCTCCGCCTCGACCCCTACCCAGACCCAGGCGCCGCTCTCAACGCCCTCGCCGCCCTCGCTCGCCGCAAACGACGCCGTGGCTATCGCGAAACCTCCGCGTGAACCGTCAAAACAAGGGTAAGGGGAAAGGTAAGGGCAGAGCGGGGGCTCTGCCCCCGCGCCCCCGCCAGGGCCGCGCCGGCCCTGGACCCGGCATCCCGAAACCCTCTTCCGCACGCAGCATCAGTGCCGCAGCCAAAGCTTCTCAGGGTGCGTCTGAAGTGGCCATGACTGCCCGCGCGGCGGGGCAGGTTATCCACAAAAATCTGAGTAAGTCTGTGGGCAAGCCTGGGGGTTCGCGAAAAACCGCGCCGATATCACCGCGGGTCAGCCATTCCGCGCCGCCGGCTTCGCGGCCGGTCGACGGCATGAGCCTCTACGACCCCAGCGGCGCCCGCAAATATCTGACCCGGAGCGAACGCGACGCCTTCCTCGCCGCCGCCGAACACGCCGACCGCCAGGTCCGCACCCTCGGTATGACCCTCGCCTACGCCGGCTGCCGCCTCTCCGAGGCCCTGGCCCTCACCATCGACCGCGTCGACCTCGCCGCCGGCGTGCTCATCTTCGAAAGCCTGAAAAAACGCCAGCGCGGCATCTACCGCGCCGTCCCCGTCCCCCCTGCCCTGCTCAGCGCCCTCGACCTCGTCCACGGCATCCGCGAACACCAGGCCCGCCGCGGTAAAGGACGCGGCATCCGTCTCTGGCCCTGGTCACGCATGACCGGCTGGCGCGCTATCCACGCCCTCATGCAAGCCGCCGGGCTCCCCGGCCCCCACGCCTCCCCCAAAGGCCTCCGCCACAGCTTCGGCGTCACCGCCGTCTCCGCCGGCATCCCCCTCAACCTCCTCCAGAAATGGCTCGGTCACGCCCAGCTCACCACCACCGCCATCTACGCCAACGCCACAGGCGCCGAAGAAAAAAATATCGCCAGCAAAATGTGGGAGTGAGCACGTTTGAAAAGTTGGCCAATGCGTGACAGCAAGCGGAAAGAGCGGTATGAATAATTCATACCGCCGCCGTCCCACTGTCCCTTGTGAGCCCCCCATGTCCACTACCGAAAAGCGTACCGTCAGCCTGCCGCTTGAGCAGACGCGCTTCATCGATAGCCTGGTCTCTTCCGGTACCTACGCCTCGGCCAGCGAGGTTGTGCGCGCCGGCCTGCGTGCCTTGCAGGAGCGCGACGCCGCCGTGGAGCGCTGGCTACGGGAAGAAGTGGTGTCAGTCTATGATGCCATGCAGGCCGACCCCTCGCGGGGCCTAACACCCGACCAGGTAGCTTCGGCGATGCGCGCCCGCCATGCCGAGCGCCTGAAGGCTAGCCGTGGCGCATGAGGTCATCTTCGCCCCTGAGGCATTGGTCGACTTGACCAGCCTCTATGACCGCATCGCTGAAGATGCCTCGCCGGAGCGGGCGCTAGCCTATGTTGAGCGGCTGCAACGCTACTGCCTGGCATTCGCCTCCTTTCCCGAGCGGGGCATGCGCCGCGATGACCTGCGCCCTGGCCTGCGCATCATCGGCTACCGGCGGCGAGTAACTATCGCCTTCCACATCACGCCTGAGCGCGTCATCATTGACCGGGTACTTTATGGAGGCAGGGATGTGGAAGGGTTGCTAGCCGACAACGAGCGCTGACACGGCTTTGTGTGACTTGAAGCGCATGCCGGAGCCCAACCTCATTCGACCTGCCACCCACCCCCCTTCACTTGACCACGCCCAATTACCCGGGTAATTCAAATTACCAGATAATAAGAAATACCGGGTATTCGGATGGCCGGAGAAGGGGAACCATGCCGGTTGTTGTCATCGCCTCGCCCAAGGGAGGCTCAGGTAAATCCACTAGCGCCGTGCTGTTGGGCACCGAGCTGGCCCATGCAGGCGCACAGGTGACTATGCTCGACTGTGACCCCAACCGTTCTTTGTCCCTGTGGGGGGGCAGGGGGGAGTTGCCACCGCGCATGACGTTGCTGGCGGACGTGACGGAATCCGACATTGTGCGCACCATTCAGAAACATGATGCAGACGGCGGCATTGTCATCGTGGACCTGGAAGGCGTGGCCTCGCGGCTGGTCTCGCGTGCCATTAGCCAGGCCGACCTGGTCCTCACACCTATGCGAGCCACTACACTCGACGCCACGATAGGCGCGCGTACGCTGGCACTCATTGCCGAGGAGGAGGAAGCGCTGGGCCGCTCCATTCGCCACGCCGTGGTCTTCACCATGACCCGAAGCATAGAGTCCAAGCAGCATCGTGGCATTGAGGCTTCGTTGAGCGGGCAGGGGGTGGATATCGTACAGCCCTCCCTGATGGAGCGTGCCGCGTTCTCCGCTCTGTTCGCGTTCGGCGGCGATTTGCGCTCGATGCCTGCACAAGGCCGCATGGAGGAGGCCATCAAGAACGCCTCTGCATTCGCGCAAGCCATCTATCAGCGTCTAACGGAGGCCACTCAATGAGCGAGCAATCCAAGCCCTTCGTCGTTGACCTGAAGCAGCTTCGCAGCAGGCCCAAGGACGCGGCGCCCGCCGCCATCCAGACAGTGGACAGAGCTGGGGAGCAGTATGGCTTCGTGGCGCGTGAGGCGACTGGCAGACGTGGTCGTCCGCCCAGCCCGCGTACTGGTCAGGTGCATGCCAAGGTGCTGCCCCATATTGCCGAGGAGATTGCCGCCGAGGCAACTCGGCGCGGCGTAACGCAGGGCACCCTCATCGAGGAGGCGTGGGCAATCTATCTCGCGCACAAATCTGGTAAATAAAATCACCGGGTAATTATATTTACCAGGTAAATTAATTTACTTGAGTTGCTCTCGGTCTAATTATGAGGTTTTCGGGGAATTGTGAAAGATTGAAGTGAAAATTTTCACTTTTTCTTTTCATAGAAATATCTATGATGTCGGTATGGGCGACGAGAGTCCTAAAGACCGCGTTCTGACGCTTAACATCCGTCCCCGCGACCGCGAGGCCATCAAGCCCGCTGAGCTGATTCAGGTTTCTGGCCACCATGAGCTAACGCTCAACGCTCGTCGAGCTATCACCATCCTCTGGCACAATGCTCACCGGCAGGGGGTGGAAGAAGGGCGTGACTATACCATTGAAATCGACGACCTGAAGCCTGACGGCCACAAGGGCTACGAGATGGTGGAGGAAGCGGTGGAGGCGCTGATGCGCACCATCCTCACTCTGCATCTGCCCGATGGCCGCACGCGGCGCGTCCAGTTCTTAGGTGGCAACGACCTAGACGATCCGGAGCGGCCCGCCGGAGTGCTCACCTACAGCTTCGACAAGCGGCTGGTGGCCGTACTTCAGGACTCCACCATCTGGGGCAAAATCGCCATTCCCATCCTGATGGCGTTCAGCTCGAAGTACGCCGTCAGTCTGTACGAAAACCTGGCACAACTTGCCAACCTTTCGCACAAGACCTTTCATGAATACACGCTCGATGAATTCCGAGGCCTGCTAGGCGTCCCGCCGGGCCGCTACAAGACCTTCGGCGAGCTGAACAAGCACGTGTTGAAGCCTACCGTGGCGGAAATCAACGCTATTGCCCCATTCAACGTCTCTGTGCTGCCGGTAAAGCAAGGCAAGCGCGTTGCCGCCATCAAGGTTGGTTGGTGGCCAAAAGATAGCGAGGCACTACATGAAGCGGGCAAGGAATTGGAACGCTCGAAAGTGGGACGGCGCGCCCGGTTAGCGGGGACAGTAGAATATGTGTTCGCGCCAATGCCTTCGACCAACCGCCTGACGAGGCAGGGCGGCAGCTTCCTCGACCTCGACGAGTAAGCAGAGCCTATCTTCCCCGAAAACCTCATAGTTAGCATGTCACAGTTATCCACAGGCGTGCCGAAGGCTTCCCCGAAAACCTCACAGGAGTCCCCGAAAACCTCACAGGAGTCCCCGAAAACCTCATAGGAGTCCCCGAAA
>NZ_CP029178.1 GCF_003352165.1 Acidibrevibacterium fodinaquatile | reverse complement strand
CGCTGCGAGATCGTCCACGCCGAGCACGACAGCAGCGTCGTCGGCCTCGCCGCCTATATCGCCCGCGCCCGAAGGTCGGATGACAGCGGCAGTGTCTATAACTTCGCCCATCGCGGCGCGGAGCTTCTCGGCCATGGCCTCATCCTCCCCGGGGATGCCCCGGACTGGGCGCATGACCCGGCGGCGCTCTGGCGTGCCGCCGAGCGGGCAGAGCAGACCATCGACCGCCAGAGCGGCGAGCGGCGCTGGAAGAAGGGTGGGCAGATCGCCCGCCACATGACCATCGCCCTGCCGCGCGAGGTCACGCCGGAGCAGCGCGAGGCGATGTTGCTCGCCTTCATCGCCACCGAGCTGCAGCCCGAGCGGCATGGCGTCGCCGTCGAATGGGCGATCCATGCCGATGACCATAACCCCCATGCCCATCTCCTGATCAGCACCCGTGCCCTCGGCGCCACCGGGTTCGGCAAAAAGGCGCGGGCGATGAACCCGGGCTTTGCCAGCCGGGGGGCAGCGCATTTTGTCAGCGACGGCGATGACTGGGACAAGCGTTGGGCGGCGTTCCAGGATGCCTGGTTCGCGCGGGCGGGTCTCGCGGTAGCGGTGCCGGAGCGGCGTGGCATGGCGGAGCCGCATTACCGCCGCGGCCAGATGCGGAGCGAGGCGGTGTGTCGCGAGCGCGATGCCATCGCCGAGGCCAATGCCGCGGTGGCCGAGGTCCGCAAGCGTGACCCCGAGGCCATCCTCGCGAGCCTGACCGCGCATAAATCCATCTTCACCGCCCGCGACCTGCGGCGAGCGCTCAATGCCTCCGGGCTCGAGGGCGAGGCGCGCGCGGCGCTCGAGGCAGCGTTGCGGACCCACCCCGAGACCGTCGCCCTGGTCGATCCGCGGGGTGAGGGCATCGGCTGGACGACGAAGACGGCGCGGGCCGAGGAGGTTTTCATCCGCGAGAGTGCCAAGCGTCTCGCGGAAACCTCGGTGCCGGCGCTCAATGCCGCAGCTCAGCGTCTGCTCGATGCGGCAGAGCTCTCCGATGAGCAGCGCCAGGCGGCGGCGCGGATGACCACCCGCTCGCGGCTGGCCATCGTCATCGGCCGTGCCGGGACCGGCAAGAGCCATACCCTGCAAGCGGTCCGCCGCGCCTTCGAGCAAGCTGGCAAGCGGGTCATCGGTCTTGCCCCGACCAATGCCGTGGTCGCCGATTTGCGTCGGGACGGGTATCGCCAGGCGGCGACGCTGCATCGCGAGCTCGGGGCGCTGGCGCGTGACCCCAAGCGCTGGGACCGCAACACCGTGGTGATGGTCGATGAGGCGGCGATGGTCGACAACACCATGCTGGCCACACTGCTCGCCGCCGCCGAGCGGTGTGGCGCCCGGCTCATCCTCGCCGGCGACGACCGGCAATTTGCTTCGGTTGCCCGCGGCGGCATGTTCAGCGAGCTGGTGGCCGAGCATGGCGCCGCCGAGCTGACCGAGGTGCGGCGGCAGCGCCAGGCCTATCAGGCGCAGGCGAGTGCCGACTTTGCTCGCGGCGATATTCTCACCGCCCTCCGCGCCTATAACGACCGTGGGCAGATTGTCTGGTGCGACAGTCTCGAGGCAGCGCGGGCGCAAGCGGTAGCGGCGCAGGCGGAGACCGCGGCGCCGGGGTTTCTCTATGCCAGCACCAATGACGAGGTCGAGGCGCTGAACCGGCGCGAGCAGCAGCGGCGGCGGGAGGCTCGGGAGGCGGCGGGAGAAACCCTTACCGCGTTTGCCTTCGCGACGGTGCGGGGCGCGGTCTCGCTCGCCGGCGGCGAGCGGGTGCAGTTCTATCGCACCGACCGCGCCATTGGCGTTGCGGCCTCGGAGTTCGGGACCGTGCGGCGGGTGACGGCCGAATGGCTGGAGGTGGTCAAGGATGATGGCGCGGTCATCGGCTTTGACCCAAGCGCCTTTGACCAGTGGGGGCTCGGCTATAGCGGCACCGGCTATAAGGGCCAGGGCAAGACGCAGCCGCGCACCGCCGCCGTCTATGACAATCCCTTTGCCTGGGATGCCCGCGCCGCCTATGTCATCGGCACCCGCCATCGCGACGACTATCGGCTGTTCGTCCCGCGAGACCTCGCCCCCGACCTCGACGCTCTCGCCGAACAAATCCTGCGCCCGCGTGATGACCGCGGCTCATCGCTGCGCTTTGACACCGCCGAGGACTACCAGGCGCGCCAGCAGCAGCGGGCCGCTACCGCGTCCAAGGTCTTCCGCGCTGCCCTCGACAATAGCCGTGCGGTGCGCGCCGCCAAGGCCGCGCGGAAGCGCCTGCAGTCGGAGGGGCAGGCGCCACCCAATCCGGGGACAGTGGCCAAGCCGGCCGCGCCGGCGGCGGATTCCGTCAGCCCGTCATCACCGTCACCGCCGCCGGCAACATCCGACGACGTGGCGGCGACCCTGTCCCGCTATCGCGACGTCTTTGTCGAAAGCGGCCATGCCCTCCGGGAAATGGCCGGCACCTGGCGGGGCAGCGCCGCGGAGAAAAAAGAACTCGTCCGCCTCGTCACCTGCGTCTGGCAAGCCGCCCGGGCCATCGTCGATGACCCGGGCCTGTTCGCTGCCTTGCGCCAGCAACGCCCCGGCCAGGCCCCTCTGGTTGAGGGGTTCGCCCGGCAAAGCCGCGATGAAGTCATCGCCCAGGCGCTGCAGCAGATGCCGCAGCCCAGGCCGGAGCCGGAACCAAAGCCCGAGCCCGAACCAGACCCGGAGCCGCCTGGCTTCGGCATGGGTATGCGATGACCCTCAGGGCGGGCGGGCGGAGGAAATGGCGCGATTGCTGGAATGTGGTCAATGCTCTCCGACATTCCCTGGATGGTTCACTAAGAGGGGGGCAATAAGGCTTTCGGATCCAACCAAAATGGCACCCGGGAAGCCGGAGCAGTTCAGAGTTCAAGCGGAAGTTTAGTCCTGGCAGCCACTTGATGGTGAGTGGGTTTGGAGCATGGCGAAGAATTCCCGCCGCGTTGCTGGATCGTCGCGGAAGGCGCCGAGCATACGGCTGGTGGTCATCGTCACCCCGGGTTTATGGACGCCGCGTGTGGTCATGCATTGATGCGCCGCCTCGATCACCACCGCCACTCCGCGCGGTTCCAGAACTTCGTTTATGGTGGCAGCGATCTGTGCGGTTAGCTTCTCCTGAATCTGCAGCCGCTTGCCATAGGCCTCGACAACGCGGGCAAGCTTGCTGATACCGACGACGCGATGCGCCGGCAGATAGGCCACATGCGCGCGCCCGATGATCGGTGCCATGTGGTGTTCACAGACACTTTCGAGCCGAATATTACGCAGCAGCACGATCTCGTCGTAACCTTCCACCTCCTCAAAGGTTCGGGTGAGCAGTGCTACCGGATCAGTATCATAGCCGGCAAAAAATTCCTCATAGGCGCGGGCGACACGCGCTGGTGTATCGCGTAGACCCTCACGACCGGGATTATCGCCAGCCCAGCGCAGTAGAGTGCGAACTGCCGCTTCCGCCTCCTTGCGCGATGGGCGATCGACGATCCGTTGGCTGCGTAGCTTCGATTGGCTGACGATGACATTCATTGCGCGAACTTCTCCTTCCTGGTGAAGACCGCCGACGATGTGGTAAAATCCCTAATTCGATATCTACAACAACATCAGCGTTGGAGCTCGCGAATTCACAACTCAGTGAGTTTTTGTTACGAACAAGACTCAATGATCATCACCCTCATGTTCCCCATAACCATAGCCACCATAGTAATAGGCTGGCGGCGCGTAATAGGCTGGCGGTTGGGCATAATAGGCGGGCGGTGACGCCGCCGGCGGCTGGACCACGACTGGCGGCGGTGGCGGATAATAAACATGACGATAATAATCGTCATCGTCGCAAGCTGTGACCAAAGCAGATACTGTCACGAGAAGCGCCGAAACCAAAAATCCGCGTGACATGTTACAACTCCTCCGATGAGTTTATGGGAATTCTACCACGCATCAGGGCCAAATGGGAGTTAGTGCGCTCCGTGGTTACATTTTGTAATTCGCAACATGGTCACGATTCGCTAGGGTCGTGGACAAGGCAAGGCCCAGGTTCGATCCAGTGGTCTTATCAAGATCTTCGTGCGCCAACCTTATCATCAGGGATTCCGCGGTATGACGTTGAGGTCATATTTCCTTATTTTCTTGATTTTCCTATCCTGCATTGGCCGTGCCATCGCCGATGATTGGCATGATCATGATTGGCATGACGGGGGCTGGAACGAGGGCGAATGGCATCACTGGCATGAACACTGGGGCGGCCCGGGCTATGGTGTCCCCTACGGCGCGCCGCCACCGGTGGTTTACACGCCCCCACCGGTTTACGCGCCGCCGCCGCCGGTCGCCTACTCACCACCAGTCTATTACTATCCGCGACGATTCGGCGATGACGACTGACCACGGCGAGCCACCTCTCGCGGCAGCGCCGTGAGCTTGGCGTTCGCGCGAAACGGGCGCATCTGGGCCAAGAGTCGCATCGCCGCTTGGCCGTCACCTGTCCGGCGTCTGTTCGTGGCACGTTTCCTGCGCAGCCTGGCGCAGGGCTGCCTGGTCGTCGATTTCACGCTCTATCTTCACAGCCTGCATTGGTCGGGAACCAGCATCGGCGCTGTGCTGGCGGGGAGCTTCGTGCTTGGCGCGGTGCTCAGCCTGTTGGTTGGCCCGGCGAGCGACCGCTTCGGCTGCAAGCGCCTGCTCATTGGCTATGAAGTGGCGGTTGCTCTGGCCTTCTTTGCCGTGGCGTGGAGCAACCGTCCGGCGGTAATTGCCATCGCTGCGGTGTTCGCCGGATTTGGCCGCGGCGCCAATGGTGCGCCCGGTTGTTTTGTGCCTGTGGAATTGAGCTGGCTGGCCGGGCTTATCCCGGTCACCAGTCATGGCGCCGCGTATAGCATAAATACGGCGGCGGGATTTCTTGGCATGGGATTTGGAGCGTTGTTCGCTGTCGCGCCCACGCTCTGGTCTCACGCATTGCCCGGTGTTAGCAGCTACCAGCCACTTTTTCTGATCGGCGGGGCCATAGCCTTGGTGATCGCTGGACTGCTTGCGACAATACCCGAGAGCCGTCCACCGAAGAAGGATATCGAGAGTGCGTCACCGCTTCCGCCACTGGCCCACGACGAACGCAAGCGGCTCTGGTATCTTGGTCTGATCAGCTTGTTCAGCGGCGTTTCGCTTGGGCTTTCCGGCCCGCTCATCGCCTACTGGTTCGCGGTGAAATTCTATCTTGATCCGCTGCAGATCGCGCCAGCACTAGCTGCCTCCTATTTTGCTGCGGCCTTTTCGGCCATGCTGACTGGCCAACTCACGGAGCGATTTGGGTCTGCGAGCAGCTTTGTTTTTCTTCAAGGGCTAGGTGCCTTGCTACTGCTCGGCTTTCCTTTCCTCCCGTCGTTTCCGCTCGCGGCTCTGGTCTGGATTTTGCGGTTTGCAATCGAACGCGGCGCGACCGGCGCAATGGAAGCGGTGATGATGACGCTGGTCGGGGCCAGTAGGCGCGGCCTTGCTGGTGGTCTCGGCACCGCCGCGTTGGCGCTGCCGCGAGGCTTCGGCCCGCTCATAGCTGGTGACCGGATCGCCGCGAATGATCTTGCCGCGCCATTTCTGCTGGCGGCATTTCTGCAAATTCTCTACGTCGTTCTGTTTGGCTTCGCCTTTCTCGCGCGGGACCGCGGTTTCACGAAAATTTGAGATTGTTACAAGGCACTGTAACATACGTTTGCGCAACGCTCAGAAAGAATAAGATGTTATCAACATTTTTTATAAATTAATAATGAGTATCAGTTTCAATGTTACAAAGCATTCCATGACATATTTCTGCTCAGCAGATATACGAGGACGCACATATCTTCCAGCGTTAATTTCCGTGTCGGTTCCGGAGTATCGGATATGAACATGCTGCTGGCATGAGCATTGCTTTTTTACAAAACGGCCATGTTTCCGCGCATCGCACAACGCCACCGCTCTGCGTACTGAAATGGGGCGGCCTTGGAAGTGTCCTGACAACACGACCATTTTTGCAGGCGCTGCGTGACCATTTCGGAAAGGAACGGACAATCATCTATATCACGTCCGCCTCTAACGCCGAACTGGTCGAGCGTATGAATCTCGCCGATCGGATTGTAGTCCTGGAGCCGAATGGTTTTCCTATCCTTCAGACGCTTCTCCTCGGGCGCGCGTTACGGATAGAAAAAACCGGCATGTTTTTCGATCTGCAGATTCATACCCATCGTCGTCTTGGGAGAATATTGGCGCGATTAAGCGGCGCGCCTCGCCGGTTCAGTTTTTTCCGCGCGCGCGAGACGGCCCCATGCGATGGCTACGAAGTTTTCGCCAATCCTTTTGCTCCGGTTGATCAACTTTATCTCGAAATGGCGCGTCTCGCCGGGGCGAGACGTCCGCCATCCGAGCCACATCACGCCCTTTTAATAAGCCGCGCCGACGAAGACAAAGCGCATGCGCTTCTGCACGGCTGGCTTGGTGCATATGATCGTCTGCTGATCGTCAATCCCAACGCCTCGGAAACGGCCTATGTTCGGCGCTGGCCGCTCACGTCCTATGCCGAGACGATCAGCGTTTTGCTTGGCCAAACTCCGCGGCTTCGTGTGGCGCTGATTGGGTCTTCATCGGAACGGGATTATGTTGGTAAGCTCCACCAGATGGTTGCGACATCAGGGAATGCAGTAAGAAATTTCGCCGGCATGACCACGCTTGGCAGCCTCATGGCGCTGATCACCCGCGCTGATTGTGTGCTCAGCAATGATAGTGGACCACTGCATCTCGCGCTAGCTCTCGGGGCCCGGGTCGTGGGCCTTTTCGGCCCGGTGCATCCCGATCACAATGCGCATCTCGGCTCACCGGAGCGTAAAATTATTCTCTATCGTCCGGTGTTATGCAGCCCTTGTGTTCATCACGTGGCGGTGCCGCCTTGCGGTGGCGACAATCGCTGCATGCAGTTGATTGCGATCGAAGACGTAGTGGCGGCGTGCGGTAAACATCTATCTGACACGAGCACCATAAAAGAATATGCTTTTCCACAGTGGCAATTTCGCTTCCATCAATCAGGCACAACCCATAGGGTGGCAGATATGTGCATCTGAGCAACTGGCGTTGACTGCTGCCACTCGCAAACTGGTCAAAAACATAATAGTCAAAAACATCATATTTTATGATGTAGGGGGGGGCGTTAGCGTCTTCTCTTTTGGGTTCATGAGGAGTCTTAAAATGCGTTTTCCATACCGTCGTCAGATGATTCATGCGCTTAAAGTACTACTCACGGCCGGTGTTTTTTTTCGAAATATCGCGGTTATCGGAGCGGAATCGCCGAACCCAATGTCAAGCCACGAAGCGATTGCTGTGGTCAAAGGTGTGGCGGTCCCGTTTTCTGTGTTCGGTATCATCAAGCGTTTGGAACAGATACCAGGAGTCGAGCAGGTCAGCTTCAACTTGAGTCAGGGCTTAGCGGATATCCACGTCAAACCAGAGGCGCGGGTCACCGACGATCAAATTCGTCAGGCCATTGTGGATGCCAGCTATACCCCCGGCGATATTCGTTGGATCCCGTCACAGGAATCAGCCGGCAGATAGAAAGTGTTTGGTGTTCGAGAGGTAATTTCGGGGTCAGGTTATGCCCCATGAACAGCGAAGAATTTTAATAAAATCCCTGATATATTTGGCTACAACAGCGGTAGTTTTCCTTACAATATCTCACGCTAGAGCGCAGTTAACATTCCCTGGTGCGTCGCCACTTTCGGCGGGGAATTTTACCATATTGGAACAGCCAACGATAACAGAGGAATCCTCAAATTTTCAAAGGATAATAGGGCAAACAGTAATCCTCTATGGCGCCTCACCGAATCTTGCGTTAATAACGGAAAGTAATCTTTTTGTTAACACGATGGCAGATGTCGTTAGCGGCGGGAAGACCGTTCGACTAGCCGCGTCTGGCATAGGAGACACCACTCAGGAGGCACGCTACACTGTATACCAATTAGATGGTACTGCATCGACCTTTCGTCTGGCGCCGCTAATTGGCATAACATTACCGACCGGCATGGACGGCGCTAACCCACAAATGCCTCGCGAGGACCAGCCGGGGATGGGTAATTTTGGCGGACGCATTGCCATGACCAGTTCATGGCAGACGCTACATTGGAATGCGGAGGCCGAAATTGGCTACAATTCATATGCGCCCGGAGCGGGTTATCAAGTTGGTAATCAATTTGTTGCAGATGCGGCCTTTCATTATGTGATCTGGCCGCGTGACCTAAGCGCCAATATCCCGGGCGAGCTATTCGCGTCGTTAGAAACAAATTATTTTGATACCGGGAATAGCCGTATAAACGGACAGACTTCTCCAGGGACGGGCGGGCAACTTTGGCTGTTGGACCCTGGATTAGATTATAGTACACCGCACTATGGGGTGGCGCTAACCGCTCTTTTGCCGATACAACAGCAAACAATGAATGGCATCGGAAATCGTTATGATTTCGGTATCGAGCTTCATTTTCGCTGGAGTTTCTATACATCTTATCATTGGTAAACTACCGGAATGCATGGAAATGGGACCCCAGGCGGGCGCCGAGGTCGTGTATCGACCCAATCGCGCCAGGAAATTACTGGCCACTCGGCACACCCGCCAGTTTGTTCGGGGATCCTCGTAAGGATATCGGCTTGGCGGCGCAGTGCGTCATAGGGTGCTGCAACGCAACGAAAAGCCACTCCGGTTCGGTGGCACCAACGTTAGGAAATCCCTCGCCTCGCGCTCCTCATTCCCCGCGATCCGCGCCAGGGTCGCCGCCAAACGCTCACGCGTCGGCCGTGCTGCGGTGGTCAACGGCAGCCGCAGACCAGGGCCGCATAGCCGCAGCATGGCGAGTGCCGCCTTGAGCGGAATCGGATTGCTCTCCAGAAATAGCGCGCGGTGCAATTCTGCCAGCATATCACGCAATGCCGCGAAGCGGGGGAGATGACCGCTTTCCCAGGCGCGATGCAGCGCGGCACACAAGGCCGGTGTGACATTGGCGGTTACCGAGATACAGCCGGCGCCGCCCATTGCGCGATACGCCGCGGCCGTCGCGTCGTCTCCACTCATTTGCAGGAGACCCTCTCCGCAGAGCACGCGAAGACGTGGTGGGCGAGCGAGATCGGCGGTGGCATCCTTTACCCCTATTATCAACGATCTTTCGAAAAGACGCGCAACTGTCTCGTCAGCGATTGAAACCCCGGTGCGGCCAGGCACGTCATAAAGTATGATTGGGAGATTGGTCGCGTGCGAGACCGCGCGGACATGAGCGAAAATCCCCTCCTGTGTTGGCTTCACATAGGCTGGCGGCGCACAGAGCAAGGCATCGGCGCCGGCAGATGCGGCGAGACGCGCACCTTCGACCGCTCTCTCGGTCGCGCCTGCGCTGCAGCCGGCAATCACCGGAATCCGCCCGTCGCTTACGGCCACCACCAGGCGAACAGCCTCGAAATATTCTGGCATAGACAGTGAAGACGCCTCGCCCGTACTGCCGCAGACGAGAAGTGCCGCCGTGCCGCAGAGGATCTGGCGTTCGCAGAGCATTGCCAAAGCATCGGTATCGACGGCATGGTCACAAAACGGCGTTGCCAGGGCAGCGATGGAGCCAGACAGCGCGCCAATTTTATCCATGAGGCAACTCCGGAGAACTAACCCATCGCGGATGCGGCTAGCGCATAAACGACAAGACCAGAGAGCAGCCGGTTGCAAGCAGCACAGAGGCCGCGACGTGATCCCAGACACAAAAGCTGGCCCGCGTGAACGGCTGTCGCGTGACGACGCCAAGAGTGAGCAGGACCAGCGCAAGAAGGCTAAACATTCTCTGCAATTGTAGAAAATACAACAACGGCGGACGGCGATCGACCAGTAAGGTCGGCAAGCCGATTAGCACCAGGAAGACGATCTGCTTTCCCAGCACCCGCAGATGCCAGCGCGATTGCGCATCGAGAGGGCGCATCGCGGCACTTATCGCGTCGGCTGGATTGGGTGTGAGGCATTATCATCCGTCTCTGATTTTTTTCCGGGGAGCGGTTGGACATTCCGGCTCACCACCATCATCGTTGGCAAAAGAGGCCGGATGGCGTCTACGAGACGGGTGCCAAGCCAGACCGCCCCCCAGGCACAGAGCAGCAGCAGTGTCGCCGTTGCCCAAGGGGGAACCCGCATGGGCGGACGTGGTGTGGGATGGCGCGCGGCAGGCATGGCTTGCGCTCAGCCATGGGCAAGCGGGAAAGGTCGCCGGCCGAGTATGATCGTGCCGCGCGGCGTCTCGCGCGCGGAAATAGCGATGAATCCCTGCGCCCGGAGAAGGCCTTCTAGCTGATACCGGCGCCCACTCGGATCTCGCACCAGGATTCGACCGCCATGATCCAGCGCGCGCCAGGCTGTCGCCAGCAGGGAAGCGGCCTCCTCGAGTGAGGCAGGATCGATAAGGACGACGATTTGCGCCGATTCCGCGCCCGCCCCGCCCCGGTCATGGGAACAAAGTTCGGCTGCCTGGGTGCATCCCTGGCGGATCAGACCGCATAAAACATCCAGCCGGTGGTGACCGATCACCAAGGCACGGCCGCCGGGTGGAGGCTCGAGATCTTCGAGCAGCACCTCGCCGGCTTGTGCCATCGGCGTCTCGGTCGGAGAAGCGAGCGATTGCGACATGGCTCTTCCTTCCTGCGCGGAGCGTGGCCCTGGCGAAAGTCGGCCTTCCGGACCAGCCAACTTTGTGCTCCTTCGAGAGCAACGGAGAGGGGCATAGCCGGGCGCGATGTTAAAATTCGATATCGATTTATCGGGCATGACATCAACGCCGCATAAAAGCCACTCCACGCACCCGTCTCCGAGAGAGGGCTCCGTGCCCAGCGCGCTTGCTTAACCAGAAGCCGACCACTATCAACCCCAAGGACTCTCGTTATGACCGAGGGACGACCGGGGGCAGGTCAGCGCCAGAGCCTCTGGATGCGGTCTATTCGACTCGGGTGGGCATTATAGAAACGCGCATAAAGCGGATCGGCGGAGGCGGCGGTCGCATTGGCCGCATCGAGCTTCTCGAGTGCGCTGATCAAGGCTCGTGGATCTGCATGGCGCGCGACGAAATCATCGGCTTCATATTCCATATGGCGGCGCCAATGCGCCTGAAGCGGTGTCACGAGCATCGCGGTCAGCGGCAAAAACGCACCCGCCACGGCCAGCCATGCCGCCGGGGAGGGTGGCGCATTGACGAGCGCGGTGAACAGTGCCGGATATCGCATGGCCAGCGCCAGCACGGCGAAACCGGCAAACGTTAGTAGCGCACGATATGCCAGATCGCGACCGACATGATAGCAACGCCAATGGCCGACTTCGTGCGCCAACACGGCTTCTATCTCATCAGGAGAGAGCAAGGTAATCAAGGTATCGCTCATTGTGACACGCCGGAATCGACCGACGCCGAGCAGATTTGCGTTGACTCGCTGCATTCCAGGGGGGGCGGTGGTCACACGAATCTCGTCGCCGCTGAGGCCAAACCGGGACATGATAGGGGCGAGGCGTGCGACAAGGAGGGGATCCACCAGTCGTTGAGAAGCGGTCATCCCGCCTCGGTGCGAAGGATCAAGCGCCAACCATGCTGTGGCGACGATTCCAACCATCCAGAGCAGCGCCGCCCCAAGCCACCAGATGGACGGCGCCATGCTGATCGCCGCAGCGAATGTCTCGCCCACGACGGTGGCTAGAGCGATTTTCACCACCATGGGCCGCATGGCGCGGGCAAGAATCATTCTAAGCGGTGGGCGCACCCCGTCCAGACGCGCAGCGAGGAGATAGGTGCGACCGATAGAGAGGGTAGCATCGAGCACGGCACCCGCGAGCACCACGGAGGCTACCATACCGCCCGCTGCAGCCGGGCGGTCACGCCAGAATCTGGCGATCCAGGCGACCCCCCCACCCAGCGTGAGCCAGATGGTCAATGCGACATCGAGGCTTGCCGCCACGGCGGTGAAGGTTGCACGAGCCGACCCATAGTTGCGGACCTTTCCCTCGGTATGGTGCCTGAGATACCGGATCTGGCGAGCCAACAGCCATAGTTGAAACAGCAGACCAACCGCGAACGGCGCCACCAGAATTGTTGCGACGGGCATCCTCCTTACCCGCCGCCGAGCGGCATCATTCTCTCAGCCAGATCGACAAGCATGCGCCGGGGAAAGAAGGGCCCGCGGCGACAGAAAACACTGTGGATCTGAACCAGAGCAGCGCCCGCGGTGAGCCTGGTCGCGATATCCTTGCCGTCCCGTACACCCCCGACCGAGATCAACTGCAATGGGGCCAAGGCCCGGACCGCGCGGGTGATGACGAGGTGATCCGTCGAAACGCCGATCATCGCGTCCACTCCACAGTCGCGCAGAATACCAAGCGCAGCGGTTGGCACTTGTTCGAGCGCGAATTTGACTGCAAGCGGCGTGCGCGAACCGCGCGCGCGCGCCAAACTTCTGCATGTCGCCCCGACCATCGCCACCTTGGTGATGAGCGAGTCCACCTGGACTGGCGCGCCACGTGGCCCGGAAAGGTTCGCTACCAAATAATCCGCGGTATCCCACGCCAAACCCATCAGAGTGCGCCATCGTTCTGCCGTTTCGTCCGTGTCACCGGTGTCGGTTGCGGCAAGATTTATGCCAATTCGGGCGTGCCGTGGGTGGCAACTGATATGAGTCAGCGCGGCGCTTAGCATCGCTGGAGTGCGCAGCGTTCCAATCTCGATTGAGCCGAAGCCACACAATGCAAGAGCGCCGAGAAGTTTGCCACTATCATCGAATCCTGCGGCTAACCCAAGTGGATTGATAAATGTCAGGCCCATGGCGGAAGCCGGCAACGCGGGGGGTGGTGTCGGACGAGAGACTTTCTCGGCGATGCGTAGCGCCGCGCGGGTGAGAGCGCGACGAATCACCGGTCCCACGCCTCCCATGGCACGCCGCGCCAAGCTATGTGAGTGCCGGGCACGACTTGTCAAATTCCTGCATGAAATCAGCGAGTATTGCAACACTGCTCTCCGGCATTGCATTATAGAGACAGGCGCGGATGCCGCCACGTGTTGGGTGACCGGCCAGATGCCATAAACCCCGGCGCTGGGCTTCAGCCAGGAAAGCCGCATCCTGCGCGGCGTCGGGCAGATGAAAGCAGACGCTGATCCGGGAGCGATCCGCGGCGCGGACAGGACAGGTATAAAGCTGGCTAGCGTCAATGACGTGATAGAGCATGCGGCTTCGCCGCTCGCACCGCGCCGCCGCCGCCGTGAGCCCGCCCTGCCGACCCAGCCATTTGAGCATCCGGCTGGCGACGAAGACCGAAAAGATCGGCGGCGTGTTCACCCGGCTGCCGGTACTGGCTTGGCGCGTATAATCGAAGGGAGCAGGAACTTCGGCACGAACACGGCCGAGCAGGTCCTCGCGCACGATGACTACGGTCAGCCCCGGCGCGCCGAGATTCTTCTGTGCGCTGGCATAGATTACGCCAAATGGCTGGATGTCGATCGGGCCTGTGAACAAATCGGCAGTCAAATCTGCGACCAATGGCACCTCGCCCAGCGCTGGGAAGCGGTGCATCTGTACCCCATCCGCTGTTTCGTTGCCGGTAACATGGCAATACACCGTGTCGCGCGGCAATTGCCAAGTTGCGATGGGCGGTATTGCCGCGTCCGCTTGGGCGACGACGGCAACACGGCAAACCTCCCGCGCTTCTGCGATGGCGCGTGCCGACCAGTAGCCGGTTTCGACATAGGCGGCGCAATCGGTGGAGCGGAGCAGATTGAGGGGTACTAGGCGAAATTGTGCGAACGCGCCACCTTGCAATAGCAATATCTTATACGTCGGCGGTAACGACAGGAGCGCGCGTGCTTCTGCCTCAAACTCGCTTTGGATCGTGGCATAATCCGGTCCGCCAAATGGCAGTTCCAGAACGGACTGGCCGCTGCCGTCCCACGCACCAACTGCCTCTTGCACCTCACTCAGCACTTCCGGTGGCAAAACAGCGGGGCCGCTGGCAAAGCTGATCACAGTTCGGTGCTCAGAACAGCGCCGCGCCATGGGCCCCCATGACCATAAAAAAGATCGCGGGCATGGAGAGAATCGTGTTCGTTCGCGACGACAGAAACGTCACCCTGGTGCAGCGGAGACGCTCGTAGTCAGAGGCGGCGACGAAGCCGAGCACCTTCTTCTGATTTGGCCACAACACGAACCAAAGATTAACGACCATGATGAAGCCCAGCCAAACGCCGATTCCAAGCGGTGCGCTCGCCCCATGGAGCCGAAGCGCTTCGGTCAGTTGGCCGCGGTCGAGCAACATCAAAATCCCGGTGGTCAGCGCGACTAGGGATGCGTGGCGAAACACGCCATGTTCACGTTGTGCCGCCGCGATAAACAGTTCACGTCTTGCCGCCGGCGGTTCATCTGGCAGGACCCGCCGATATCGCGGCCGAGAAATCACGTTCGCCCAGTTATGCCCCATCCATACGATGATCGCCATGATGTGAAGGACGCGCAGAAAAGGATCGGCAACCATCAGAAACATGTGGCAACCATTTTCGTCGCTACAGTCCCGATGAGGATGCTAAGACGTGGGCGACAACGGCGAGCACCATGGTCAACACAACGCCGGCCAACAAGGTGCCCACCAGGCTGTCATGCGGCAACATGGCGACTTTCTACGCCCGATTGAGCCCGCGCTGACGCATGATCAACCGATTCGGACGATTGGTCATCGCGGCAGCAACCGCTTCCTCGATGAGGTGATGATGCGGCGACTTGCTGCACACCGGGTCGGTGCTGGTCGCATCGCCGGTCAGCAGAAACGCCTGGCAGCGACAACCTCCATAGTCATGTCCTCGTTCAGAGCAGGACCGGCACGGCTCCTGCATCCAGTGTTCTCCGCGAAATTTTTGGAATACCGGCGATTCCCGCCAGATCCATCCGAGGTCATGAGCGCGCACGTTAGGGAATTCCAAACCTTCGATGACCCGTGCTTCCTGGCAGGGTAACGCCGCGCCATCTGGGCCGATAGTGAGATGGATATTTCCCCAACCTTTCATGCAGGCTTTCGGACGCTCATCATAGTAATCAGTGATGACAAAATAGATCGTCATGCGCTGCCCGACGCGGGCACGTGCCTTGGCGACGACTTCTTCGGCGGCGGCGAGCTGTTCGCGGGTAGGCAGAAGATCGGCGCGATTTACGAGAGCCCAATTATAATATTGTAGGTTCGCAAACTCGACATACTCGATCCCGAGTTCCTCGGCGAACGCCAACAACGCGGAAGCCTGATCAATATTGTGCCGGCTAACCGGCACGTTAAGAACCATCGGAAACCCGTGCTCCTTGATTGCGCGCGCAGCAGCCAGCTTATGATCGTAGGCATCCGCGCCAACTAGGCGATTATTAAGCTCGGCATCGCATGCCTGCAGGCTGAGCTGTATTTGTTTGAGACCAGCTTTCCGAAGAGACGCGAGGCGGGTTTCGTTCAGGCCAATACCTGATGTGATGAGGTTTGTGTAATAACCAAGACGAGTCGCCTCCCCTACGAGATCTTCGAGGTCGCGCCGTTGCAGAGGTTCGCCGCCAGAGAAACCAAGCTGGATCGCACCAAGACTACGCCCTTGCCGCAGGACGTCGACCCATTCCTCGGTGGTCAATTCACTCTGATAGCGGTCAAAATCCAGCGGGTTATTGCACCATGGGCATTTCAACGGACAGCGATAGGTCAGTTCGAGCAGCAGCCAGAGCGGGAGGCCCTGGCCATCGACCGTTACCGGTGTTTCAGCGCTTAACTCGGATCCAGCCTCGTTCATGGGCTTCCTCCAGGAATGCCAGGATATCATCAGCGATATCCGGGTTTTGATATTTCGCAGCAAAATGCTCGATAAGGGCGCCGATTTCGGCAGAGTTCGCAACCACGGCAAGGATTTCACCGGCCGTGACGTTCAGCTTCACGAGACCTTCTGGGTAGAGCAGGATGTAGGCCTGTTGCGGCTCTTCCCAGCGGAAAAGGAATTTTGGATCTAGTTCAATAATATTTTCTCGCTGCATAACGCCGCCGTTGTTCATGGACGGTTCCTCTCTTTAGAAAAGGGGGTTCTTTAAACCCCCTCCCCTAGTCAATGATCAGCGAACGTAGACATAGGCGGTCACTTCGAACCCCAAGCGAAGATCGCACCAAGCTGGCTTTACCCACTGCATGGCAGTTTCCTTTTTTATGACGCACGAGGCACTTACCTCATAGCCGCCGCGAGGTAGCCTCAAGTTAAGCCTAGCGTCAGCGAGATTTGCGGAATTGATATAGATCAATGCACGGACTCCTGAATTGATAATCGAACCAACGCGTTGGTTTGCGGTAACTGAACCGCCCCGGTTTCCCCTGAGGCGCTTCCGTTTGTGGGCGAGCGTGCCAGTGCCTCTGTTACCTTATTTTCCATAAGGTAACAGACACCCCCGCACACACCCCGCGCCCCCGCCACCTACCCGCCACCCAAACATGAACCGGATGGGGGCAGCCCGCGCCGGGGATGCAACGGGGGCCGCAGCCCCCTTGCCAACGCCCGCGCGGTATGACCGCGCATGGCTTGCCACGGCCTATAACGCTCTCTCCCCCCTGAAAGGCATCGCATTTTCCGCCAGGTATTCCGGATACTTTCCGGAAAGTATCCGGAATACCCTTCCCCCATCAGCGCCCCGCGACAGCACCGAAAGCACCGCCGCCAGGGCCTCGAACCCCGGCACCATCACCGCCGCCATCGTGCCAAGCCGGACCTCCCGACGCCCGCCATGCTCCCCACCGCGAGGCGCTTTCCGCTGGCCACGGAATCCCCCATCTGATACAGTTCTCGGTGGATGAAGCCCAAAACCCCCGAAAGGCCCTCCCCATGGCCGAACCCTACCAGCTCCCCCTCTTCCCCGACCACGCCCGCCTCACCCGCATCCGGCCCGAGCGCAACGAATGGCGCTTCTACCACCTCGCCATCTGGCCCGACCTCTTCGGCCGCGCCCTCCTCGCCCGCTACTGGGGGCGCATCGGAACCAAAGGCCACCTCCGCCTCGACCCCTACCCAGACCCAGGCGCCGCTCTCAACGCCCTCGCCGCCCTCGCCCGCCGCAAACGACGCCGTGGTTATCGCGAAACCGCCGCGTGAAGCTTCAAAACAAGGGTAAGGGGAAAGGTAAGGGCAGAGCGGGGGCTCTGCCCCCGCGCCCCCGCCAGGGCCGCGCCGGCCCTGGACCCGGCATCCCGAAATCCTCTTCCGCACGCAGCATCAGTGCCGCAGCCAAAGCCTCTCAGGGGGCGGCTGAAGTGGCCATGTCAGCTCGCGCGGCGGGGCAGGTTATCCACAAAAATCTGAGTAAGTCTGTGGGCAAGCCTGGGGGTTCGCGAAAAACCGCGCCGATATCACCGCGGGTCAGCCATTCCGCGCCGCCGGCCTCGCGGCCGGTTGACGGCATGAGCCTCTACGACCCCAGCGGCGCCCGCAAATATCTGACCCGGAGCGAACGCGACGCCTTCCTCGCCGCCGCCGAACACGCCGACCGCCAGGTCCGCACCCTCGGTATGACCCTCGCCTACGCCGGCTGCCGCCTCTCCGAGGCCCTGGCCCTCACCATCGACCGCGTCGACCTCGCCGCCGGCGTGCTCATCTTCGAGAGCCTGAAAAAACGCCAGCGCGGCATCTACCGCGCCGTCCCCGTCCCCCCTGCCCTGCTCAGCGCCCTCGACCTCGTCCACGGCATCCGCGAACACCAGGCCCGCCGCGGCAAAGGACGCGGCATCCGTCTCTGGTCCTGGTCACGCATGACCGGCTGGCGCGCTATCCACGCCCTCATGCAAGCCGCCGGGCTCTCCGGCCCCCACGCCTCCCCCAAAGGCCTCCGCCACAGCTTCGGCGTCACCGCCGTCTCCGCCGGCATCCCCCTCAACCTCCTCCAGAAATGGCTCGGTCACGCCCAGCTCACCACCACCGCCATCTACGCCAACGCCACAGGCGCTGAAGAAAAAAATATCGCCAGCAAAATGTGGGAGTGAGCACGTTTGAAAAGTTGGCCAATGCGTGACAGCAAGCGGAAAGCGCGGTATGAATAATTCATACCGCCGCCGTCCCACTGTCCCTTGTGAGCCCCCCATGTCCACTACCGAAAAGCGTACCGTCAGCCTGCCGCTTGAGCAGACGCGCTTCATCGATAGCCTGGTCTCTTCCGGCACCTACGCCTCGGCCAGCGAGGTTGTGCGCGCCGGCCTGCGTGCCTTGCAGGAGCGCGACGCCGCCGTGGAGCGCTGGCTACGGGAAGAAGTGGTGTCGGTCTATGATGCCATGCAGGCCGACCCCTCGCGGGGCCTAACACCCGACCAGGTAGCTTCGGCGATGCGCGCCCGCCACGCCGAGCGCCTGAAGGCTAGCCGTGGCGCATGAGGTCATCATTAATTCACGTCGCACCTGGACAACGGGGGTGGCGCGGTGTTGCCGGACGGAGGAGAACAGATTCGTAATCTCCCCGTGTTCGAGAGCAAGATTTTTGAAATCACATGTTAGGCCACTGTCCCGAGGCCATGCTTGGCGACAAGCGACAGGAGCTTGAGCGAGGCGCCTTTCGGGTGCTTCTCGCCGCGTTCCCATTGGCTGATGAGGCCGGTTGTGACGTTGAGGTAGCGGGCGAACACCGCCTGACTGGCGCCTTCGCGCTCACGCAGCGCGCGGATTTCTTTGGCCGAGAGCGGGCGCACGGGCGTCAGGCACGCATCGTCGAACTTCCGCATGGTCTGCTTGTTCATCACGCCGGCCGCATGCAGCCCTTCAGCCGTCTCATGGATCGAGGCCATCACAGGGCTGCGATACTGCTTAGTCATTGCATATCACCTCCATCAGAGTTCCGTTCGCTATCGCCTTGGCTAGGGCCGCATCGTCGTAAGCCAGCATTTCAGCCGCCAAAAGCTTGAACGCTGCCAGCTCGTCATCGCGGATATTGTCCTGTTCGTTCTTGGCGAAGCCATGAACGAAAAACGCCCGTGCGCCGATCCGGAAGAGGATGATTGTCCTGAATCCACCTGCCTTGCCTCCCCCTTGGCGTGCTATCCGTTGCTTCACCACGCCGCCGCCGAGGTCGGCATCAACCAGACCCCGCGAGGCATCGGTGATCGCCGCGCAGAGAACCGCATCCGTGATGCGGACCTTTCGAGCAAACCGCGCAAATGACTTATTCTTGAATACCCGCATCCGCCCTCGCCATGGGTTCCAGAGCGTTACAAAATAAGTATAGTACTTAGTGTTATAAAAAACAAGTCCGATACTAAGCCGAAGACTGAACCGCTCCGGAATTTTTAGAGACTCCAACTCTCAAGTAGACTGGATTCACGCCGCTCCTATTTGCAACGAACCGAAGCGCCATCCATATGAATGATGCTTCGGTCGAGGTTGCCCGCTTGCTGGGGGCATCGCGCCACGCTCTATCGGGCATTAGAAGCGACCTAGATAGAAGCATGCAGCAATCTTGCAGAATGCTTGCCGATTTAGTAGCATGCAGCAATCTTGCAGAATGACGGTGACAATTTATGGCCACGGTGGTTGCGTTCGTGTCGCAGAAGGGCGGTGTCGGAAAGAGCACGTTGGCCCGTGCTCTGGCCCGTGAAGTTGCGGCGGGCGGGCTGCGGGTAAAGGTAGCTGACCTCGATACCCAGCAGGGAACCTCCGTCGATTGGCATCGGCTTCGTCTTGGCGCAGGTATCGAACCAGTTGTTTCTGTCGAGGCATTCGCCACGGCGGCCCAAGCGCTGGCCGTGGCTAGTGCCTATGACATCCTCGTCATCGACGGGCCAGCCCGAACCAGCCAGGGAACGCTTGAGATCGCTAAAGCTGCCAGCCTTGTGGTGCAGCCCACAGGAGCGTCGCTAGACGACCTGCGGCCGGCCGTGCGCGAGTTCCACGCCCTTGCCAAAGCGGGCCTGCCAGTCGATCGCCTGACCTTTGCGCTCAACCGCATCGGCACAGACGCCGAAGAGGCGGAGGCGCGAGCCTATCTCCAAGAGGCGGGCTACAGCGTCCTTACCGGGTGCCTGGTGGAGCGTCCGGCGTATCGCCGGGCGCAAAACGGCGGTCATGCCGTGACTGAAACTCGTTACAGCGCGCTCAATGCGCGCGCCGACGCCCTCATCCAATCCCTTATCGACCGAGTAACCGATCATGGCTGATGTATCGAAGCTGAAACAGGTCCGCCGCTCTCTTGGTGCGCCCCCTTCTATCGAGGAAGCTAGCCCCAACCTCAGAGCGCCGGAAATTGCCCCCCTCCCCTCGTCTGTTGCAGTTGGGTCGGAAGCGGGGGCTCGGCGGCGCGATGCCCGTGCCATACGGCGCACAAACCGAACCCTGCCTTTTGCAACGCGAGTCAGCCCTGAGTTTGACAACCGTTTACGGGACATCGCTGAGCGCGACGGTCTTAAGCTGGTGGAGCTGCTAGAGCGCGCATTGGACGCCTATGAAGCCCAGCGATAGAGAAATGCAGCAAGACTGCAGCAAGATTGCAGCAAGATTGCAGAGAGGTTGCCGCAAGAGGATTGATATGAGTCACGAGCGCGCCGCACGGCGTCCACGCACTTACCTGAGCATCGACTTCGACAAGAAGGGCCATGCCAAGCGGCATGGCGCGCAGTGGGATGTTCAGCGCAAGAGTTGGTATGTGCTGGGGGACGTGCCGGCCGATCTGGTCAACTATGTTGCCCCCGATCCGTTGCAGGCAAGCTTGGCTCCGCTTCAGGCGAGGGTTTCTGAGGCCGAAGGACGGGCGAAATCGACCTTGAGGCGGCCGCCACCTGGCGATGAACAGGCCGATTTCTTTGTGCCGACGCTCTACGATGTTGCGACCAAAGACAGCCGTTCCATCATGGATGTGGCTGTTTTTCGCCTATCAAAGAAGAACAAGCGGGCAGGAGAGACGATCCGCTACGAGCTGACGGACGGCTATGTGGAAGTCAAAGCCGGCCCGGACGGAATGGCCTCGGTATGGGATTACGATATCGTGTTGATGGCGATTTCCCATCTTACCGAAGCGATGAACCGATACCGCAATGGGCGAGGAGAAAAACCCGGCTTGGCCTTTCGTCCGCACGTTTCTGAAATCCTAAAATTCTGCCGTCGCTCGGATGGTGGGAGGCAGTATGAGGAGATTGAAGAAGCCTTAGATCGCCTTAAGAACACCACTATCAAGATCGTCAGAACCACAAAGAATGGGCGGGGCAGCCGCCTCATGCGCGAAGCGCAGGCCGAGGGGCTCATCGGCAACTACAAGACAGTTTCCTATGCAGACACCGGCCGCGTTGCGATGGTGGAAGTGGAGATTCCAGGGTGGATTTACCGCGAGGTTGTTGAGGCCGAGAACCCGGAAGTTCTCACGGTCCATCCCTCGTTCTTCCTTATCGAACCCGGCATCGGTCGCTTTCTCTATCGTGTCGCTCGGCGGGCGGCAGGGAAGGGGGAGGCTCGGTGGGCATTCCGCACTATCTATGAACGCAGCGGCAGTACCGGCACCTTCAAGGAGTTTTGCCGCATCTTGCGCGGCCTTATCGCAGTCAACGATTTGCCTGAATACAGCTTGAGCGAGGTTCCTGGCAAAGAGGGGCCGACGCTCGTTATGGCCTATCGCGACGCCGCTTCGTCGATCGAGTCGGCCCAGGCAGAAGGTGGGTAATAGACGGAATACCCGCCGCCAGTTCACTATAGTGCGCCAGCAACCCCTACAGCCTACCCCTCTGATTCGCTCGGGTTGTGGATAGCCCGTCTATTACCCACCCAGACCCGTCTATTACCCACCCAGACCCGTCTATTACCCACCAATCTCCGTCGATTACCCACCAGCCACCGACATAACTCATTGATTAAAAACTGGAAATCGCGTTTTTTTCGTCTAAAACTCTTTAAAACATATATAAACCTTAAAACAACCCAGCTTGTGGATAATTCCCATCGATTAGAAAGCGCTCAAGTAGGCTTCTCGAACGCCTCGGAAACGCTATCCGCACCCGTGATGCAGCAACCAAGCAAGAAAGCATGCTTTGAGGGGCGCAGTTTCACCGCAAGCGGACTAACCCCAACCCCCGAAATAGGGTCACCGCCGAAAAACCACCTGCGGCGGGCGAGGAGCCATGCCATGCTTCATGGGTCCCGCGCACTTCGCGGCTCCGCAACCTGGCAACCGTCCGAGGCGTGATGCCATATGGCCTGCTGGCATTTGCCGGCAAGTATTGGTGGCGGCCAGGCGCGCGGTTTCAAGCCCGTTTTGACCAGTATTGGCGCGGCCTTGACTGGCGCAAACCCCGAGCCTTAGTTTTCTAACTACGCTGTGACTTCCAGAACAAGCTGCTAAACTGCTAGTTTAGCGCAAGATATGCCATATAAGTTTGGATTTATTTTTCATTATTCCATTTTTTACCTATTCTTGGCGATACCGTGAGGCCCAGGAACACCATCATGGCCTGGTTAAGCCGAATTATGTCTTCATCGTCCAACCGTCCGACCCGCTTACCAACCTTGGACTTCGGGACGGTGGTAATTTTGTCCACCATTAGGCGGGAGGAGGAACGCAGCCCGTTGCGTTCGTTCGATTCCACCGATAGCCGGAACAAAGGAGCCTCGGTCGGGTCCGTTGTGAAGGCGCAGATGGTGATGGAATCTGTCGCGTCGAAGGCATCGTCTTGCACGATAACGACCGGCCGCGGCTTACCCGCGTAGTCCTTGCCGCCGGCGACGGTCCACATCTCGCCCCGTCTCATTCCTCGCCCCAATCGGAGGAGACCGCATCGATGAAGGCTTGATCCTCGGCCGCATGGGCACTCGCTGCCACGGCCAGGGATTGTCGATGTGCTTCCGCACGAAAAAACGACGCCCGGACATCCGGCACCCAAATCTGAATTGGCCGCAGGCCCTGGGCACGCAGCCGGTTGCGATGCTCCTGCACCTTTACCCTGGTGGGCTTCGCGCCTCTCATCTGCCTCATGTCTCGGCTCCTCACTATAGTTACATGTAACTTATCATACGCCGCTCGGTATAGGAAGCGGTCTATTCCAGCACGTCGCCTGGCCAGCCAGCGCAACAGGCGCCCTTTTGGCGCGGCTGTGCTGATGTTGGGGGCGGGTCAGAACAGATGGTCGACGACCAGCATGACGACGCCGACGATAGAAAACCTCGATCCCTACCAGTCAGCGTTCCCACTTTGTCCGCTTATGCTACAGCACGGGGCGTTCCGTTACTTCGGGCCATTTAGCCGCCCGTTTCCTCATATTTATGCCACCTATCTATTTGATATAAATAATGTTTTTTCTCCTGAATTTGAACTTAAGGGAAATTGAAATTTAGGCGGTGGATAACTCGTCCTTGTGGATAATCCTGAAAGCTCCTGCCTACGGGTTGGTTCCTCCCGCGCAAACTTGTCTCAACATCTCCTTGACCACCGTATGCAACCCAAGGAAGCAAGAGGCATTGAAGAACGAAACGGACCGGATGAACACAAACGGCAGCAAATACGAGTTGCAAGTAATGCAAAATGACATTATCTTTAGGTGGTGCGACAGGAAACCTCAGCCATGATCACTTTAACCGTCACCACACGTGGCCAGGTGACGTTCAGAAAAGGCGTGCTAAAACATCTCGGCATTCAACCTGGTGGAAAGATCAGGCTGGATTTGCTGCCAGACGGGCGCGCCGAACTGAAAGCCGACCGACCGCAAGGCACGTTCCGGGATTTGTACGGACTGCTCAGGGGCAAAGGTAACGGGAAGCAACTGTCGATAGAGGACATTGCCGCCGCTACTGCCGAAGCTGGTGCCGCTGCGGGCGTCGGTCAGGAATGAAAATCACCGCCGATACCAATGTGCTGTTGCGTGCGATCGTCTCGGACGACGAAGGTCAAAGCAGAATTGCCGTTGAAACTCTAGAGCGTGCCGATATGGTCGCTATCAGCTTGCAATCTCTTTGCGAGTTTGCATGGGTTCTGGCCCGACAATACCAGATACCACGCGCCGATATTGCCGAGACAATCCGCCGCTTGGTTAAAACCCGTAACGTGGTGGTCAACCGGCCTGCGGTCGCAGCAGGCCTTAACGTGCTCGATGCTGGAGGCGATTTCGCGGACGGAGTCATCTCCTATGACGGTTACTGGCTGGGCGGCGAAACCTTCGTCTCATTCGACAAAAAAGCCGTTTCGCTCATCGCTAAGCAGGGGCAAAAAGCGAAATTACTAGCCTAATCAAGATTCTTTTCTCTCTATAGCTGCCACTTCCGCCCCGCCGCTTGACCCCGACAGCCCCATTGCAAAGGCCCTCGAGCGCCTCGGAAACGCCATCCGTGCCCGTGATGCGGCAACCAAGCAAGAAAGCATGCCTTGAGGGGCGCAGCTTCACCGTCAGCGGACTAACCCCCACCCCCGAAGTAGCGTTACCGCTGAAAAACCACCTACGGCGGGCGAAAAGCCATGCCTGCGGGACGGGGAGGGAGGGAAAGAAGAACAGCGAAGCGGCTGCATCATCGCCGTCACAGAGCGAGCGCGTGGCAGAAACGCAACACCGCCAGCGGCGCTTTGCTGCATTGCACAAATTTCAGTTGAGGCCAGGCGCGGCAGCGTTATATCTCGTCCTGCGCGAGGCCATGCCTCGCACTTTCTTGGACGTTTCCTCCCTAAACTTGGCGGCCTTTTCGGCCGCCAATTTTTTTGCGCACTCGCCGACGCCATGCAAGCCCAAATCTATCAGGCAACAGCCATCCTGACGTAATCCCCGGCTTTCTTTCTCCCCAGGGTAGTCTCTTTCCCCGGGGCAATGGACAGCACAGACACACAAATCCGAGCAGGCAAACCCGAGAAGAAGCGCCATTTTGGCGCGGCTGTGCTGATGGCGGGGGCGGGTCAGAACAAATGGTCGACGACCAGCATGACGACGCCGACGATGTGACCGATGCAGATGACGATTTCGAGGCCGCGGTCGGCCATCTCACGCCAGGTCTTCTCGCCCGAGTGGGAACCAGGGCGCTGACGCGCGGCATATCCGGCACTGTGGCCGTGATGCCGGGCCTTGGGGCGAGAGGAGATGACGGCGGCTCCCGACAGGGAGCGCGGTGTGCTACGGTGTTTGGCAGCTTGTGGCATTGGCCCACTCCAATGTTGCAGGTCAGGCCGGGTGTGGTGTTGGTAGCACCATGCTCGGCCGCTTTGTTTCCGGGGCAAGGCTGTTCAACGCTCTCTCGTTGGCTGGACTGAGCCCGATTTGTAACATCTGATGGGTGAAATGCATTCATGGAGACGAAGGGGATTCCCCAATCGGGAAATGTCTGACTCATAGGGCGGCAACCGAAGTGGAGGTTGCCGTGGCTATATTCTCACCGTTGCTGGACGTGCTGGCGGAGATTCCTGATCCGCGCCGGGCGGAAGGAAAGCTCTACCAACTGCCTTACGTGCTGCTGTTCGCCATCCTGGCCATCGTCAGCGGCTGCAATTCGTATCGCGGCATCATCACCTTCATCGACGTCCATCGTCACCGGCTGAACGCCATCTTTGCGCTGAAATGGCGTCGCGCGCCGGCGCACACGGCCATCCGCTACATCCTCCAGGGGCTTGATCCGGCTGCGGTGGAGGCGGTCTTCCGCCGCCATGCCGCCTTGCTGCAGGCCGCGCGCGCGACGCCCGGACAGGGCAGCATCGCGCTGGATGGCAAGACGCTCCGCGGCAGTTTCGACAACTTTCACGACCGCGCCGCCGCCCAGGTGCTGAGCGCGTTCGCCACCGACACCGCCCTCGTGCTCGCCCATGTTGAGATCGCCGAGAAATCCAACGAAATCCCGGCAGCGCAGGCGCTGCTTGCCGAACTCGGCGTCCCGGCCGGCGCCGTCGTCACCCTCGATGCGCTGCACTGCCAAAAAAAACCTTCGAGGCCGCTGCGCAGGCCAACCTCGCCCTGATCGTCCAGGTCAAGGACAACCAGCCCACCCTGCTGCGCCAGATCACCGAATTCTCCACCACCACGCCACCGCTCGGATCCGCCCACAGCCACGATATCGGGCGCAATCGCGACGAGCGCCGCACCGTCACCGTCCTTGATCCCGCCAACATACTCGCCAACACCGACTGGCATCCACACGTCGCCGCCATCATCCGCGTCGAGCGCGAGGTGTTCACCCGCAGCAGCAAGACCGGGCTGCTGCGCCACTCCGCCGAGACCGCCTTCTATGTCTCCAACACGCCGATCTCCGCACGCCGCGCCGCCGATGCCATCCGCGCACACTGGCGGATCGAAACCACCTCCCACTACAGCCGCGACGTCACCTTCGGCGAAGACCGCTCGCGCATCCGCACCAACCCCGGCGTGTTCGCACGCTTGCGCAGTTTCGGTTTCAACATCCTTACCGCACATCGTACCAACACACTCGCCCAGGACCGCTACCGAGCCGCCCTCGCCGGTATCGATAATATGCTCGCGCTGCTCGCTATCTCATAGCATTGAACAGCCTTGGTTTCCGGGGGGCGCCCGGCGCGCAGGAGAGGGAAGAAGATGTTTCCCCGTCTCTTGATATGAAGATAGTATATCTATTGAAGAGCTTCAAGAGAAAAATAGACAACGCACAAAAAGATATTGCCTTGCCTCTTGCGTGACTGTCCTCACACCAAACGATGCGAGAAGAAGGCCAGCGGCTTTAATCCCATCGCCTTCAACCTCGCTATCAAGCGCCGAATAATTCGCGCAGCCGTCATGACAGGCCGAAGCGTTACTGTATGGGCGTCGACAGCGGCAATTCCTTAACCGCGCTTTACCATGAGCACTGGCTGATGACTGGCAGAAAGCCAGGTACAATTTTTGTACCAACGGTTTCCAACCCATTTTTTCCCGTGTTTCTTTTCGCGTTATGACGCCAGCACTGGCCGAGGGTGCGGAACCGGCGGCGCCGTGCCCGCACAAGGCGGGCACGGCGCCAAGCCTCGGGGCAGAGGGCAGGCATGAACCTCTGAGGGCGTTTGCCGGTCAGCCCGAAAGACGAGGCACGACGGCAAGCAGGAGAACGGAGACGCCGAGCAGCAAGCCGAGAAGAAAACCACCGGCCGCCCAGATGTAGCGCCCGACACGGGCACGCCGCAGGGCTTCACGGCGTGGCGTCATGACCTGCAGCCTATGCACGAGAGCATCGACCTTCTGCTCAAGGCTGGGAACCACACGGCTGAGCTGGCCCTGGGTTTCCAGCGTCACCTGGTGCGCCGCCGCCGCCGCCGCATTGGCAGACTTCGCCGCCTCGGTCGCCTCGCGCAGCGCTGCCACCAAGAGCGCAGCAGGGTCGTTCTCCTCCTCCGTTGCACTCATCGCAGCGCCGCAAAAGACATGTCTCATTCCCTTCGGTGAACACGGTCAGGGTTGTTGGCCGTGGTGGATGTGTCAACACACGAGGTGTTTGGGAGCAACCTCGATTCCAGGCCGCCAAGCCTCGGGGCAGCCGGCGGGTGAGAATCAGATGGCGAGCACGAGAACGAAGACCCCGAACCTTCGGGCCAAGGCAGAAGTCCTCGCCCTTGCTCACGCTGGCGCTGCCTCGCCACTGCCGGCGGGGGCATGAACCTGCGGCCGTCGTGCCCGCCTTGTGCGGGCACGACGGCAGGCTCAGGGCAGAAGGCACGACCACGACCTAGGGCAAGCATGGGGGCGGCAACGCCGAACCTTCGGGCCAAGACAATGTCGCAGCGCCGCGCTCGCTGCCACGCGGGCGCGGCGCCAAGCTCAGTGGCGGAGGCTTGCCATGGTGGCGAGCCGGTAGAGCAGGGAGGCGCAGAGCGAGAGGCCGAGAAGAAGGCCAGCACCGCCCTAGGCATAGCGCTCCCCTTCATGGCTTTCAGCATCGTGGTCAGCGCCGCGACCTTCTGCGCCAGAGCCGCCGCCCTCTCGCGGGATTGCTTCGTGAACGTGGCAACGTGCAGATTCCGACGGAAGCCGGCCGGGGATTCCGATTTGATGTCGGCCAGCGTTCCGATTTGAAGCCGGCCACCATTCCGATTTAATTCCGGCCACCTGGCGGGGATTTTTCAGCGTTTTCGGCTGGGTCAGCAACTCGGGCAACTGTCCTCTCGTTACCATCAACGAGGAGGGCTGGATGCCGGCGAAGAGAGAGCTGACGATGCGGCAGATACGACAAACCTTACGGCTGGCCAGTGACGGCATCAGCGCCAGGGCGATGGGGCGGATGCTGGGCGTGGCGCGGAGCACGATCCAGGACAATCTGAAGCGGGCGCAGGCAGCGGGGCTGGCGTGGCCGTTGCCGGCCGACCTCAGTGATGCGGTTTTGGAGGAGCGGCTGTTTGCCCGCAGCGGCGCGCCGCGGGGGGTGCGCCGGCGCGCCGAGCCGGTCTGGAGCGAGCTGGTCTGCGAGCTCAAGCGCCCGGGCGTGAACCTGATGGTGCTGTGGGAGGAATATCGCGCCGGGCATCCGGAAGGGTACAGCTACAGCCGGTTCTGCGATTTGTTCAGGGAGTTCGAGGCACGGCTGTCACCGGTCATGCGCCAGGAGCACCGGGCGGGCGACAAGGTGTTCGTCGATTATTCCGGCAAAAAGTTGGGCATCACCGATCCCGCAACTGGCATCGTGCGCATGGCGGAGATTTTTGTCGCGGTGCTGGGCGCGTCGAACTACACCTACGCGGAGGCGAGCTGGACCCAGACGCTGCCGGATTGGATCGGCGCGCATAGCCGCATGTTCCGGTTTTTTGGCGGCGTGCCGCGGCTGATCGTGCCGGATAATCTGAAGTCCGGCGTCAACAAGGCGTCGTTCTACGATCCAGAGATCAACCTGAGCTATGGCCGGATGGCCTCGCATTACGGTGTTGGTGTTTTGCCGGCCCGGCCGCGGCGCCCGAAGGACAAGGCGAAGGTGGAAGCCGGTGTCCGCTTTGCCCAGAGCTACATTCTGGGCCGGTTGCGCCAGCAGACTTTCTTCTCTCTGGCTGAAGCCAACCAGGCGATTGCCGGCATGGTGGAGCGGATCAACGCGCATGTCATGCGCAGGCTCGGCGTCAGCCGGCGGCATTTGTTCGAGACGATCGAACGCCAGGCTTTGGCGGCATTGCCAGAGACCGACCATGAGTTTGCGGAGTGGGGTTTTGCCCGCGTCTCGCTGGATTATCATGTCGAGGTCTGCGGCTTTTTCTACTCGGTGCCGCATCAGCTGATCCGCCAGCAAGTCGATACCCGCGCCACCGAGCGGATGGTTGAGATCTTCCACCAAGGCAAGCGGGTCGCGGTGCATCAGCGCCGCTATGGCGGTCCAAGGCACGGCACTGCCCCTGAGCATATGCCGAGCGCGCACCGGCGCTACGCCGCATGGACGCCGGAGCGGTTCCGCTCATGGGGCGCATCGATCGGCCCGCAGACCGAGGGGCTGATCATCGCCATCCTCGCCAACCGGCCGCATCCGGAACAGGGGTTTCGGACATGCCTTGGCATCCTGCGGCTGTTCAAGGAGTTGGACCGTCCGCGCGCCGAGGCGGTGGCGGCCCGAGCGGTCGCCTTTGGCGCGTTCAACTACAAGAGCATTGCCTCGATCATCGCCAGCAAGCTCGACCAGACGGCCAGCCCGCCAGATGAGGCGCAGGCGGTGCTGACCCACAGCAATCTGCGCGGCGCCGAATATTTTCACTGATTTCCACTGAAAGGAACAAGCATGCTCACCCACCCGACCCTCGACCTGCTGCACAAACTCGGCCTGCACGGCATGGCCAAAGCCTTCAAGGACCTCGACGCCCGGCCGGAGGTTGCCGGTTTGGCCCATGGCGAATGGCTGGCTTTATTGCTCGAGCACGAGGCCACGTTGCGACAGCAGAAACGCTTCGAGAGCCGCGCCCGCGCGGCCAAATTGCGCCAGTCCGCCAGCGTCGAGGATGTCGATTACCGCGCCCCGCGCGGCCTCGACCGGGCACAGTTCCTGAAACTCGCCAGCTGTGACTGGGTGCGCGCCCGGCATAATCTGCTCATTACCGGCCCCTGCGGGGTCGGCAAAAGCTGGCTGGCCTGCGCGCTGGGCCAGAAGGCTTGCCGCGAGGATCTCTCGACCGCCTATCACCGGGTGTCGCGGCTGTTCTCTGCCCTGGCGCTGGCCCGCGCCGATGGCCGTTACGCCAGAACACTGCGCCAGATCGCCAGGCTCGACCTGTTGATTTTGGACGATTGGGGCCCCGAGACCCTGAACGCGGACCAACGCCGCGATCTGCTGGAAATTATCGATGACCGCCACGAGATGCGCTCCGTCATCATCACCAGCCAAGTGCCGGTCGAGCGCTGGTACGGGGGTCATCGTGGATTCTGTTCCAAATCCTACGCTAAGCCGCGTCGAGGAACTCGGCCCGAGGGTATCGTAGCGGCCGAAATGCGTTGGGGAGGGGCTCTGTGGGCCAGACGTAGTCGCCATTGAAAGCGACGTGTTCCCAGCCGAGCGGCGCGACATGCGTGAGAAGATCATCCGCGATAATTTCGCCGCGCGCGCGCAATTCGTCGACGGCGCGGCCGAGATAAACCGTGTTCCAGAGGATGATTGCGGCGACGGCGAGGTTGAGGCCGGATGCGCGATAGCCCTGATTTTCGAAGGTGCGGTCGCGGATTTCGCCGAGGCGGTGGAAGAAGACCGCCCGCTTGAGGGCATGGTGTGCCTCGCCCTTGTTGAGGCCGGCGTTCGCTCGCCGGCGTAAAGCGGGGTCGCCGATCCAGTCGAGCGTGAACAAGGTGCGTTCCATGCGGCCGATTTCCTTGAGCGCCTTGGCGAGCGTGTTCTGTCGCGGATAGGCGGCGAGACGGCGCAGGATCGCCGAGGGCGCGACGGTTCCGGCCTTGATCGACGCCGCCAAGCGCAGGATTTCGTCCCAGTTTTCGGCGATGACGCGCAGGTCGACCGTGCCGCCGACCAGAGGTTCGAGCGACTTGTGGGTCGAGCGCGCGCCGACGATGTAGAGTCTTCGGTCAGCAAGGTCGCGAATGCGTGGCGCGAAGCGAAACCCCAGCAATTGGCAGAGGCCGAACACGTGATCGATGGCGCCGGCGGTGTCGGTATAATGCTCGCGAATGTCGAGGGAGCTTTCGTGGTGCATGAGGCCGTCGAGGACATGCGCCGCCTCACTCGCGTTCGCGGCGATGACCTTGGAATGGAACGGCGCGTAGCGATCCGAAACATGGGTGTAGAATTTCACGCCCGGATCGGAGCTGTATTTGGCGTTGTAGTCTGCGCGCGCCTGGCCGTGGCCGCCGGCGCGGAAGAATTGGCCATCCGACGACGACGTGTCGCCGTCGCCCCAGAGTCTCGTGAGCGGCTGCGCATGGATGGCGTCGGAAATGCAGGCGAGCGCGGCCTGATAAGTTTCCTCGCGCACATGCCATTCGGCGACCCATAACAGCCGGGAATGGCTGAAAGCTCCGACGCTGCGCGCCATGCGCGTCAGGCCGAGATTGGTGGCGTCGGCGAGCACGGCGGTCATCAACGCACGCGCGTCGTCCGGCGGCACGCCAGTGCGCAAATGGGCGAAGCGGTCGGCGAATCCCGTCCAGCCATGAACTTCCGCGAATAATTCCGTGACGCGCAGGCGTGGCAACATGGCGTAGAGACGGCGCACGAGCGCGTCGGCGGCCTCGTTCTCCGAGCCGCGAATTGCGCTGATAGACAGCCCCTCTTGCGTGAGCGAGGCTTCGGGCAATTCGCCGGCGGCGGCGAGCGCGTCGATCTCGCCGAGGCGCATTTCCAGAAGTCTTGTTTTCGTATCGCGCCAGGCCTCGAAACTATCGGGAACGGCGAGATCCAATTCGCCGGCTGAGCGCCGATTTTTGAAAGCGTCACGCGGGAGCAGGAAATCGTCGAAAGCGCGAAAAGCACGGCTACCTTCGACCCAAACGTCGCCGGATCGCAATCGGTCGCGCAAACTCATCATGGCCGCGACTTCGTAGGCGCGGCGATTGAGCCCAGCCTCGGCCTTGACGACCTTACGCCATGCTGGCCGCAGAAAACCTGTCGGGGTTCGTGGCGGAAGCTTATTCGCGCCGCTGGCGTGAAGTTCACGCACGACATCGAGCGCGGCGAGTAGCGGATCGTTCTCCTTCCATGACCGGAAGGCGAACGCGCCGAGTACAACCGGCGACATGCGTCGGATGCTCACATAGCGCTCGACAACTTCGCCGAGGTTGTCGGGCCTGGCGTCGATGACGACCGTTTCCGTCGCGGCGACGAGCGCCTTCAGGCGTTCCCAGCCGAGAGCCCGCTCGACGGCCGCGACCTGGTCTTGGTTCTTCGCCTTGGCTTCAAGCATGGCCTTGGCCATGCCGAGCAGGGCGCGTGCGGAGGCGTCGAGCGACTTGGCGCGGTCGATCAGTTTGTCCTTGTGAGTGCGGTCGGCGCGACGGAAGACTGCACCAAGCATCTTGTCGAACATGGCGAGTGCGGCGTCGGTGAGAGCGGCCTCCATCTCACGGGCAAAAATGATCAGCGTCGCCAAACGGCGCGGAGCGTCGAAGCGCGTGATGTCGCGGGGAACGAAAATGGAGATTTCCTTGGCGATCGTTGCGTAGCGGGCGCGATGAATGCGCTTCTCCCGATCTGGTCCGACACCGAGTTTGCGCACGGCTTCAAGCCGCTCGACGACAGCGAGAAGGTTTTTCTGGCGCGGCGCTTCGGGCCAGTCCCGCAGCCAGGCGAACGACGTGCGCTCTTCACCTCTGGCGACGACGAGAAGAGATTCCAATCCCGCGATAGATTCCGGCGAGAGACCTTCGCCAAGGTTCTTATAGGCGCGCTTACGAGCCAGCGCGCGCGCCGCGAGAGCGACCTTCTCCAAAGTGACGGCGGCAGGAAGCAGGATGCGCCGCTCACGCAGGTATTCCACCATCGGCGCGACAATGACGTCGCCGCGATCCGAGCCTGTCGCGTACTCGATCGCAATTTGCGCAACGGCGCGTTTGTCGTCGCGCCGAAATGGGCGAACATTGAGGTAGGCTTCGAGTTCGCCAAGGTGTTCCCACCGGGTTTCTTCGCGCTTTGCGTAGCTTTCGAACTCGATCACTTCGCTTTCGGTCTGAGTGGCGATGTAGGCGAGCATTTCGGCCGGCGGCGTCTCGTCAGATCGCAGTACGCGGCCGGGAAACTTGAGATAGGCGAGATTTACGGCGAACCCGAGCCGATTGACGGCGCGCCTCCGGTGGCGGATCAGCCCGATGTCCTCAGGCGAGAAAGTGTAGTGCCTTACTATCGCTGCGGGCTCTGTCGGTGGGTCAAAAAGCGCGGCGCGCGACTGCAACGACAAAATGTGGCGACGAGGCATGGCGCGTTTTCGCTTTACGGATATGGCCATAAACTATAGTTTCTGGCCATAGCGCAATAGCGTACGTCGATCTCAGCAAATGCAGGGGTCTGCACGGCTCCAATTCGGAGGGGTTTTTGGCCAGGGTCGAAGCCGAGCGAGTCGCCCTCTACGCCAGAGTGTCGACGCATGACCAACAGACGCTGCCCATGCAGCTCGAAACCATGCGCGCTTACGCCGAACGCAGAGGGTGGAGCATCGCGTCGACGATCGAAGAAGTCGGCTCCGGGGCCAAGACCCGCCCGCGTCGCGAGGAATTGTTGCGCGCTGCCCGTCGAAGAGAAATCGACGTCATCGTCGTTTGGCGGCTCGATCGCTGGGGCCGCTCACTTGTCGATCTCGTCTCCACTCTACAAGAGGTGACCGCGCTGAACGTGGGCTTCGTGTCCCTGAGCGAGGCGCTCGATCTGACAACGCCCGCCGGCCGGGCTTTCGCCGGCATGTTGGCCGTATTCGCGGAGTTTGAGCGCGACATCCTGCGTGATCGGGTCAAGGCGGGGATTGCTCAAGCTCGCAAGGATGGCCGTCCGCATGGCCGTCCGGCAAAAATCGCCGGAAAAGCAACGCAAATCCGTGAACTCGCCCAAAATGGCTTGAGCAAATCGGCCATCGCTAAGCAGCTTAAGATCGGACGCACGTCTGTAAGACGTTCACTCGCCAATCCTTAGCGTAGGATTTGGTACAGAATCCACGATGACCCCTTATTGGCATAGTTCACAGTTCCTCCTGGACAAAAGAGTATATAATTGCTCCACTGCACCAGGACGCCACCCATGTGAATGTCATGATAAGATGGGACCAGATAGATAGCATAGCGGGCTAGCAAGACAGTAAGATTACGAATATGTGCGTGCTCTCCAACAACTATTCCTGTGTCGTAGCCGGTAATTATTGAGTCAACTAAGCTGATCGTAGTGCCGTTCTGGACCTGCGGCATTGTGATACCAAATCCGCCAGGTGTCGGGGGGGAGTTCCACCAAGGCTGTTCAATGCTATGAGATAGCGAGCAGCGCGAGCATATTATCGATACCGGCGAGGGCGGCTCGGTAGCGGTCCTGGGCGAGTGTGTTGGTACGATGTGCGGTAAGGATGTTGAAACCGAAACTGCGCAAGCGTGCGAACACGCCGGGGTTGGTGCGGATGCGCGAGCGGTCTTCGCCGAAGGTGACGTCGCGGCTGTAGTGGGAGGTGGTTTCGATCCGCCAGTGTGCGCGGATGGCATCGGCGGCGCGGCGTGCGGAGATCGGCGTGTTGGAGACATAGAGGGGGTACGCCATAGAACGGGCAGGATAGCACGGTTCGCGGCACGTAGCGGGAACATGGCCGGGATTAACTGACAGGGTTGGTTGTTGGCCGGCTCCGTTTGGCGATGGCTGCCACGGTGTTCTTGCTCAAACCAAGCTCCCGCCCGACCAAGCGGTAACTGCGGCCCTGACCGATGAGCGCGATGACCTTTGGCGCGAGCCGATCCGATTTCAGTCGCTGTCCGGGCTGGCGGCCGAGACGTTTCCCCCTGGCTTTGGCTGCGGCGATACCGGAGCGAATGCGTTCCTGTATCAGCTCGCGCTCGAACTCCGCGATACCGGCCAGCACGGTCGCGATCATCCGTCCGTGCGGCGTGGCGAGGTCGAATGCCATGCCGTTGAGCGCGATCACCGATACGCGCCGGGCTTCCAACTCCTTCAGCGTCGCGAGCAGATCCGTCGTGCTGCGGCCCCAGCGGGACAGCTCGGTCACCAGAACCGCATCGATGTGCCTGGCTTGGGCGAGCGCCATGACCTTGCGCCGCTCGGCCCGGTCCTGTTTCACGCCCGAGCCGGTTTCCTTGAACGTACCGACCACATCGTAGCCGGACCTTTCGGCGAACGCGGCGAGATCCCGTTCCTGGCGCGCGCAGGACTGGTCGGCAGTCGAAACCCGGCAGTAGAGGGCGACGCGCTGTCCCAATTGAACTCATCCCGCCGGACGCCCGGCAAACCCTTGTTCCTGCTCGGGTGCGGGCCGTAGCAGACAGACTACACTCTATTTGGGACACCCGCTATGCCGAGACGCCGTGCGCTCACCGATGCGCAGCTTGAGAACCTGCTTGCCCTTCCGGTCATCGAAGCCGACCTCATCCGCCACTGGACATTAGCTGCTGCCGACCTTGCGGCGCTCGATCGCCGCCGCGGCGGTCATAACCAGCTTGGCTATGCCCTCCAGCTCTGTGCGTTCCGCTATCCCGGCCGCTTGCTCCGGCCCGGCGAGGCCATCCCGGAGACAGCCCTAAACTTCGTTGCCAACCAACTACGGGTCAGCGCCGACGCTCTCGCCGCGTATGCGGCCCGGCCCCAAACGCGGCGCGAGCAGCTTGACGGGCTGCGGGAGGGGTTCGGCTTCCAGATGTACGCGCACTGCCATGGCCGCGAGATGCTGGCTTGGCTTTTGCCGGTGGCGTTGGCGACGACGAACGCCCTCACTGTCGCCGCGACGCTGACGGACGAACTGCGCCGGCGCAAGATCCTCGCCCCGGGTTCGAGCGTGATCGAACGGTTGATCGCCGCCGTCCTGGTCGTGGCCGAGCGCCACGTCGCCGGACAGCTCACCCGCAACCTGTCCTCCGCACAGACCGAAGCCCTGGACGCTCTGCTCGGGTCCAAAGAGGACGCATCGACGAGTGTGCTGGCCTGGACGCGCCAGCCATCTGGCGCGCCCGGCTACAAGGCCCTCAAGCGGATTGTCGATCAGCTCGCACACCTGCGCACCATCGGCCTCGATCCCGCCGTTGCTGAAGGGGTGCATCCGGAGCGGCTGCGCAAACTTGCCCGTGAGGGCGGCCGTTTTACCGCCCAGCACCTGCGCGCGCTCTCGCCGCTCCGTCGCAGGTCGACTTTGGTCGCGACCGTGCTGGATACCACGGCGCGGCTGACCGATGACGGGGTCGGCTTGTTCGACCGTGCTATCGGCCGGATGTTCCGCCGCGCCGAGGCCCGCGAGGAAAACGCTGTCCTGCGAGACGCCCGTGCCGTCAACGACAAGGTCAGGCTCTTCGCCAGGCTCGGCGCCGCCCTGATCGCGGCCAAGGCAACCGAGGGGGAAGCCGGCCTCGACGGCGCCGTGGTGTCGTCCATCGGCTGGGAAAAGCTCGCCGAAAGCGTCGCCGAAGCCGAACGCCTCAGCCGCCCGGACAAAGTGGACCTGCCGGCACTGGCCACGCGTGCCTGGCCAGTGCTGCACCGTCTCGGTCCGCTGTTCTTGGATACCTTCGAGCTTCGCGCCGTGCCCGCCGCCGCAGCAACGTTGCGCGCGGTCGAGTTGTTGCGTGAAGCATACAAGAGCGGGAGCCGGAAATGGCCCGAGGGCCTTCCGGTTAGCTTCCTCCGCCCTGCCTGGCGAAAAGCCGTGCGGGACAGCGGCGGCGACGGGAGTACGGAACACCGCCGCGCGTGGGAGGCCGCCACCTTGCTCACGCTGCGGGACAGCATGCGTTCGGGCGACATCTGGGTCGAGGGCAGCCGCCAATGGCGCGCCATCGAGGACCAGCTCATCCCGCCCGCATTGTTCGCCGCCATGCGCGAGGCCGGGCCGTTGCCGGTCGCCGTGCCAGCGACGGCGGAGGAGTACCTGAACGAGCGCCGCGCCCTGCTGGACCGGCGCATGGGGGAGATCGACGCCAAGGCCGCTGCGGACAAGCTGGAAGATGTCAGGATCAAGGGCGACGAACTGAAGATCACGCCCCTCAAGGCGATCACCCCGGAGGAGGCGGAGGCTGCCGCCGAGCGGCTCTATGCAATGGCGCCAAGTGCCCGCATCACCAGTGTGCTGGCCGACGTTCATAGCTGGACCGGATTCGCGAACGCCTTCACGCACCTGCACACAGGAATGCCGGCTGACGATCCGCGCGTCGTTCTGACCGGCGTGCTGGCCGATGCGACCAACCTCGGCCTGACCCGCATGGCCGAAGCCTGCTCGGTCGCGAGCTACCGGGAACTCGCCTGGACCGCAGGCTGGCACCTGCGCGAGGACACGTACCGCCAAGCGCTGGCCATGGTGGTCAATGCCCAGCAGCGCCAGCCACTCGCAGCGCGGTTCGGGTTCGCCGATGTCTCCAGTTCCGATGGCCAGGCGTTCCTGACCGCCGGGCGCGGCGAGGCCCTGGGCGCCTACAATGCCCGGCACGGCCACGGGCGGGAACCGTCCGCATTGTTCTACACCCACGTCTCGTCGCGCCACGCGCCGTTCCACACGGCATCTATTCCGCCCTCGGGCGAAGCGGCATACGTCATAGACGGGCTGCTCTATCACGAGGCGGATCTCAGCGTTGCCGTCCATCATACGGACGGCGGCGGCGTGAGCGAGCACGTCTTCGCCTTGGCACATCTCCTAGGCTTCCGTTTCGCGCCGCGCATCCCCAACCTCGCGGACCGCAAACTTTACGCATTCGGCCCCGCCTCGACCTGGCCCGCCCTGGCGCCGTTCGTCGCCGGGCGCCCGGACGAAAAGCTGATCACGGCACAATGGGACGACGTGCTGCGGCTGGCGGCCTCGGTGCGCACGGGCACGGTCAGTGCCTCGTTGATGCTCAAGCGCCTCGGTGCCTATCCCCGGCAGAATGGATTGGCCCTCGCGTTGCGAGAAATCGGGCGCATCGAACGAACCCTTCACGCCCTGAACTGGCTTGAACAGCCGCAACTTCGGCGGCAGGCAACGGCTGAACTCAACAAGGGCGAGAGCCACAATGCACTGGCCCGTGCCGTATGCTTTCACCGCCTCGGGCGCCTGCACGACCGCACTGCCCAGGCCCAGCAGCACCGGGCCAGCGGCTTGGCCTTGGTAACAGCGGCCATCGTGCTGTGGAACACCGTCTATCTCGGCCGTGCCCTTGACGCTATACGTCGCCGTGGCGAAACGATGCCGGACGAATTGCTCGCCCACCTCGCGCCGCTCGGCTGGCAGCACATCAACCTGACTGGCGACTATCTCTGGGGCGCCGATACCAGCCTTGGCCCGGACGGATTCCGGCCGCTTAAGGGCATCTTTGCCAGCTTGCCCATGGCCAAGGCGCTGGCAGCATAGCCGCGTTCTCTTTACGTGCCACGAACCGTGCTATCCTGCCCGTTCTATGGCGTACCCCCGGTATGACCCTCGCCTACGCCGGCTGCCGCCTCTCCGAGGCCCTGGCCCTCACCATCGACCGCGTCGACCTCGCCGCCGGCGTGCTCATCTTCGAGAGCCTGAAAAAACGCCAGCGCGGCATCTACCGCGCCGTCCCCGTCCCCCCTGCCCTGCTCAGCGCCCTCGACCTCGTCCACGGCATCCGCGAACACCAGGCCCGCCGCGGCAAAGGACGCGGCATCCGTCTCTGGCCCTGGTCACGCATGACCGGCTGGCGCGCCATCCACGCCCTCATGCAAGCCGCCGGGCTCTCCGGCCCCCACGCCTCCCCCAAAGGCCTCCGCCACAGCTTCGGCGTCACCGCCGTCTCCGCCGGCATCCCCCTCAACCTCCTCCAGAAATGGCTCGGTCACGCCCAGCTCACCACCACCGCCATCTATGCCAACGCCACAGGCGCCGAAGAAAAAAATATCGCCAGCAAAATGTGGGAGTGAGCACAGCGTTCCGCGTCAGGCGACCTTGTCAATCTCACGTCGGACCTGGACAACGGGGCTGACAGACCTTTCGGGGTCGAGCACTTCCAGCAGGCGAAGGGCGGGGCCAGATGGGCGCTTCACCCCGCGCTCCCACTGCGTAACGGCTGACTTATCGACGCCGAGCAGCCGGGCGAAAACCGGCTGACTCATCCGGGTGGCAGCCCGGATACGTTTAATTTCCGGGGGGCTGTAATTAGGCCGTGGCGGGAGGCAAAGTCGGTCCATGGTGCGCATGTCCGCACTATCGAGCGCGCCGACGCGATGCAGCGCTGCCGCGAGACCATGGGCTGTCGCGAGCATATCGTCTTCAACTGCCTGCGCTCCCATGCGCTTTGTAGACTCAGCCATCGTTTTTGCCATCACACATCACCTCGCTTACGTCCTGCGCAGCCAATAGCTCTGTCAGTTGCTCATTGTTCGTTGCCATGAACGCCTGGGCGACTTTATTCAGGGCCTCATGACCCTGCTGTGTCAGAGTTGAAGCGGCATTCTTCGCGAATGCGTAAGCCACCAAGACCCGATCTGCCTGTGGCGCCTGATAAGCGATAATTGCACGATAGCCGCCGCGCTTTCCGCCGCCTGGCCGAGCCAATCGCTTCTTGAACAATCCCGAGCCGAGATCAGCCTCGCCAGCACCAAGTGTTCCCGCTAAAACTTCCCGCGCGGGTTTGCACAGAATGGTATCAGGCAGGCGTTCCTTGCGCAGGAGTTTCGCGACCTGGGGAACCATAAAAACCCTCACACCGCTCCATAGCACATAGTGCTACCTAAGGGAAGCCAATAAAGTTAGCTAAAAATTTGGCATAATATATTTCAGATATCCAAAAATCTGGATATCCGAAATTGTGAATTTTCGCATATCTGAAACGTCAAAAATCCGCATAGACATATAGGTGGATTATCGGTTATTCTGATATTCGGAAATCCGAAAAGACGCATATACGATGATTATCACGGTGACGAGCTACAAGGGCGGGGTGGGGAAGACGACCACTGCGATACACCTTGCTGCATATTTGCAACGTTTGGCGCCAACTCTTCTGGTGGACGGGGATGCCATCCGTAGCGCGACCAAGTGGAGTCAGCGTGGCGACGACAGAGGTTTACCCTTCAAGGTCGTTACACACGCCCAGATGGTTAGTCACCTGCGGGATTATCAGCACATTATCATCGATACCGAGGGGAATCCGACCGATGACGACTTCAGAGATTTGGCGGCCAACTGCGACCTCCTGGTGATACCGGCTGTCCCGGAGAGTGTAGCGAACGACGGATTGACCCATACCCTCGCTAAGCTCCATCAGCTCAAGAATGATCGCCACCGGGTTTTGCTCACTATGGTGCCGCCGAAGCCCCGTACCGAAGGCCAGCAGCTCCGAGAGATGCTGCGGCGTGAAGGTATTCCTGCGTTCACGGCTGAAATCCCTCGGCTAGCCGCGTTCGAGAAGGCTGCCGCTGAGGGAGTGCCAGTCTACAGCGTGCGGGACGATCGTAATGCGGGCAGGGCTTGGGATGCCTATGAAGCTGCCGGAAGGGAGATAATCCGTGGCTGAGAAGCAAGGGAAATTTGCGGCGCTAGCCCAACTTCGGACGCTTCCCGTTGAACCCGAGCGTGACGACGAGGCAGTGACCCTGGCTCCTTCGCCAGTAACCATGCACGTCGATCCGAACCTAGTCGCACGGGGGAGAGGACGCCCGGCAACCGGCAAGCGCAGCAACCCAGAATGGAAGCTCTATTCGCATTTTCTCAAGCGTAAGACACAACGCGAGGCCGTAGCGCGGCTACAGGCCGAAGACGAGGGCCGCGACCTATCCGACGTGCTGCAAGAACTGCTTGAAAATTGGTTAGGAAAATAACCGCCTATTCAGAAATCCGAATTTCCACATGTTTAGAAATTCGAAAATCTAAATAAACAAAACATCCCGCCCTTTCCAGCGGTTTTTCTACTATGGACGCCGCGCTGCCAGTTGAGCTCAACAAACACCGCAGCTACTGCGGGTTAGGGATCTCGCAGCCCGTTGGGCGGCGGGAGTTGCAAGGTAGCATCCACCTTTTCCACTTTTCCCCTAAGCCTCGCCATGCGGCCAACCTTGCTGCGGTTCCTTTCTTGCATCGCCGCGCGAAATTCGTCGCCTTGCTTTCTCCACCAGCACAACGTGATGGCGTGAATGGACGCGCGTGTATGTCGACGTTGTGGCTCAATCCGCACGCTCATGTCGGATAGACCGTTCACCTCCAGTGCCGCCGGGTCAATCACCTTGCGTTCAAAGTCTAATCCGCGCTCGTAAGCACCGGGAGGTACGCCCAACATGTCCCGGAACTCCGCAATATCCATCGTGCGCACACAGTGGTCGAGATTCGCCCATAAGCACAGCTTCTCGTAGAGGGCGATGGCATATTTACTAGTCATCGCATAGACGACCTCGCAGCGAATTCTTCCCCAGCGGTTGGAGCGTGCCAGAATCAGCCGCAGGCGCTTCGGAATGCCAAATTGAAGTGTGGCTGAGTCGCTTTCCTCGTCGTCCGTATCAGTGAATTCCAGCAGATGTGATTCCATCGTCCGGCGTTTGCCAGTCCGGCTGGAGATATACGTGACTTTTACATCCGTTCGGCGCAGTCGCCGTAAGCTTTCTCTCAGCCTGTCATTGCTTTCATGTCGTGATGATGCGCGGCGCAAGGCAGCAAGAGAGATTTCCCACTCGGCGTCAGGGTCCGCGAGTCGGCCGCTATCGTGGGCGGTTTGTAGAAGATGGTTAAAGATGGCGCGATCGGACGCTTCCAGCGCGTGCGTGCCGGTAATCTCTATTAGCTCAGCAGCCTTCGGAAAGCCGCTGCCGTTTGTCATCTGGGAAAGCGTCGAGCTCATGCTCTTTCAGTGGATAATATGACCTGACCAGCTATGCAAGTCGCTTCGCTAGACCCGCCCGTTTGGTCGTAATTATCCCGGCAGCTTTTTAACCCGGAGCGCTTCCTATCCTCCCTATTCAGCCGCCCGTTTAGTCGTATTTAGCCGCCCATGTTGCGTTCACCCGGTGACAATTTACCGCGTCATCGAGCCTTGTGTCGGTTTTCTGTTCAGCTCAGCCGCACAGACCCATTTGGCGAACCAAATTTTCCGTCTCGGAACGGTCTTCAGCATAAAACCAAGCCCGCCCGTTTGGTCGTAATTGCCCGCCCGTTTGGTCGTAATTACCCGCCCGTTTGGTCGTAATTACCCGCCCGTTTGGTCGCATTATCCCAATTTAACTCATTGATTACAAACAAGAAATTTGAGCATGAAATTGAACTTAAAAGAGAATTTGAATCTTTCCGCGGTGGATAAACCACTTCTGTGGATAACTGCCTGCCACGCAAAGGCCCTCGAGCGCCTCGGAAACGCTATCCGCGCCCGTGATGCGGCAGCCAAACAAGAAAGCATGCTTTGAGGGGCGCAGTTTCACCGTCAGCGGACTAACCCCCACCCCCGAAGTAGCGTTACCGCTGAAAAACCACCTACGGCGGGCGGAAAGCCATGCCTACGGGACGGGGAGGGGAGGGGAGGGGAGGGAAAGAAGAACAGCGAAGCGGCTGCATCATCGCCGTTACAGGGCAAGCACGTGGCAGAAACGCAACACCGCCAGCGGCGCTTTGCTGCATTGCACAAATTTCAGTTGAGGCCAGACGCGGCGGCGTTATATCTCGTCCTGCGCGAGGCCATGCCTCGCACTTTCTTGGACGTTTCCTCCCTAAACTTGGCGGCCTTTTCGGCCGCCAATTTTTTTGCGCACTCGCCGACGCCATGCAAGCCCAAATCTATCAGGCAACGGCTATCCTGACGTAATCCCCGGCTTTCTCTCTCCCCAGGGGAGTCTCTTTCCCCGGGGCAATGGACAGCACAGACACACAAATCCGAGCAGGCAAACCCGAGAAGAAGCGCCATTTTGGCGCGGCTGTGCGGATGGCGGGGGCGGGTCAGAACAAATGGTCGACGACCAGCATGACGACGCCGACGATGTGACCGATGCAGATGACGATTTCGAGGCCGCGGTCGGCAACTTCGCGCCAGGTCTTCTCGCCCGAGTGGGAACCAGGGCGCTGACGCGCGGCATATCCGGCGCTGTGGCCGCGATGCCGGGCCTTGGGGCGAGAGGGGATGACGGCGGCTCCCGACAGGGAGCGCGGTGTGCTACGGTGTTTGGCAGCTTGTGGCATTGGTCCACTCCAATGTTGCGAGTCAGGCCGGGTATGGTGTTCGTAGCACCATGCTCGGCCGCTTGGTTTCCGGGGGGCGCCCGGCGCGCGGGAGAGGGAAGAAGATGTCCGCCCGTCTCTTGATATGAAGATAGTATATATATTGAGTAACTTCAAGAGAAAAATAGACAAGCACGAAAAAATATCGCATCGCCTCTTGCGTGACTGTCCTCACAGCAGGTCATTCGAGACGAAGGCCAACGGCTTCAATCCCATCGCCTTCAACCTCACTATCAAGCACCAAATAATTCCTGCAGCCGTCATGCCATACCTCGACATGACTGGCAGTGCGTCGAAAGCGGCAGTTCCTTAACCGCGCTTTACCATGAGCACTGGCCGGTTACTGGCGGAAAGCCAGGTACAATTTTCGTGCCAACGGTTTCCAACCAATTTTCCGCCGTGTTCTTTTCGCGTTCTGCTGCCATCACTGTCGGCGCCGCGGAACCAGCGGCGCCGTGCCCGCACAAGGCGGACAAGGGTCAGAAAAAATGAAATAGAATAATATTTCTAAACCAGTTGGCGACGAGCATGACGAATTCGACGATTTTAATAATTGTTATTATGATTTCGATGACGCGGTCGGCAATTTCGTACCATTTTTTTCGAGAGCTGGGGCGCTGAAGCTTTCTATATCCGGCACTGTGATTACGATTTATGGTCTTGAAGTGACTTAATTGGATTTTAAAATAAATCTTTTTCATAAGTATATTCTATCAAATAATATATAAAAAAACAATAGCGTTACTGCATTGGTGTCGACAGTTGCAATCAATTAACCGCGCTTTACCATTAGTCCTGACTGATGACTGGTAGAAAGCCAGATAAAATTATCAAGCCATCGGTTTAGAAATATTTTTCTCCTTTTTTCTTTTGCCTTCCATCGCCATCACTGGCTGGGGCCGCGGAACCGGCGGCGCCGTGCCCGCACAAGGCGGGCACGGCGCCAAGCCTCGGGGGCAGAAGGCGGGTGAGACCCCGGTGGCGAGCATGAGAATGAAGAGGTCGAGGCTCGGGCCAAGGCAGAAGTCCCCCCCTTGCTCACGCTCTGGCGCTGCTTCGCCACTGCCGGCGGGGGCATGAACCTGCGGCCGTCGTGCCCGCCTTGTGCGGGCACGACGGCAGGCTCGGGGCAGCCAGCAGGCGAGACCCGGGCGGCGAGCATGAGAACGAAGACCCCGAACCTTCGGGCCGAGGCGATGCCGCGGCTCAGTCCTCGCGTCGATGCCGGGTCACGTCGCGCGGGCAACCCGCCTTATCAACACGGCCACAGGAGAGTGGCGGCCCGGCGCCCGCCTCGTGCGGGCGCCGGGCCAAGCGCAAGAGCATTGCCTACCGGAGGGCGAGGATGGGGGCGGGGGCGGGGACACGCGACCGCCCCGGGTGCAGGCAGCGCCAAGCTCAACGGCGGAGGTTCGCCATGGCGAGCAGGTAGAGCAGCGAGGCGCAGAGCGAGATGCCGAGCCAGCACCGCCCTAGGCATAGCGTTCCAAGAAACGCCTCCTCATGGTTTTCAGCATCGTGGTCACGGCGTCGACCTTCTTCTCCAGAGCCGCCGCCCTGTCGCGGGATTGCTTCGTGAACGTGGCAACGCTCGTCTCCAACCCGGAAACCCTTTCACGCAACTCTGCCACTGGGTTTCCAAAGCCGCCTGACGCGCGGCATCAGTAGCGCCGTGGGTCGCCGCCGCGATCTTGTCCGCCTCCTCGAGGGAGGCAACGATGAGCGCCAGCAGGTCATCTTCCTCATCCATGGGGGGCGACCATCACATCAGCTTGCCTAGCCGCCGAACTGACGGAGGCCCGTGGACATGGAAGCAGACGCTGGCATGGCGGCCTCCGCCATCGGCTCGGCGTGTGCCTGGTCGAGCGTTGCCTCCTCAGCCTCGGGCGTCGGCACGGGCATCAGCGTCGATGCCATCGCGGAGGTGACGGGCGCCGCCACCGCATCGCCGCCGGCTTTGCTGTCAGCGTTCGCGGCAACCGGAAGCAGTTCGGCTCTCTGCGTCGCGTTCATCGCAGCGAGGAAGGCAAACCCGGCCCGCAGCTCCGCATCGGACCAACCCCCCAACCCGGCGGTGAGGGCGAAGCCGCCAATCCGGTATCTGTCCTGGTCGGCGAGCTTGCGGCGGGCCTGCGCAATGGCGGCACCTTCCTTGGCCTGCCGCGCCTTGTCTTTCAGCAGCTGCAACTCCCGCACCTCTAGGGCCTCCGCTCGGGTGAGCTTGTCGCGCTTTCTCTTCTCCAGCAGTTCCTTGAGCCTGTCCTCGGCCGCCTGATTGAAGACGGACACGGGTTGTTTAGGGGCGGCGGCGCTCATGGCGGCTCCTCTTCCTGGCTGACCACGGGAGGAGGAGTATGTCGCACACAAGGAAACAGAGTCTTAAGAATAGCGGGTTAGGCTCAATATACATTTCGTTGCACGAAATGTGTCTATTTTAGAGACAGCCTTTCCTCTCTCCACCCTGCCCACCCTCTCCACTCCGGCCCTGCCGGCCAGGAACCGCGATGCCCAGCCGCTTCCTCC
>NZ_CP029177.1 GCF_003352165.1 Acidibrevibacterium fodinaquatile | reverse complement strand
GATTACCGCGCCCCGCGCGGCCTCGACCGGGCACAGTTCCTGAAACTCGCCAGCTGTGACTGGGTGCGCGCCCGGCATAATCTGCTCATTACCGGCCCCTGCGGGGTCGGCAAAAGCTGGCTGGCCTGCGCGCTGGGCCAGAAGGCTTGCCGCGAGGATCTCTCGACCGCCTATCACCGGGTGCCGCGGCTGTTCTCTGCCCTGGCGCTGGCCCGCGCCGATGGCCGTTACGCCAGAACACTGCGCCAGATCGCCAGGCTCGACCTGTTGATTTTGGACGATTGGGGCCCCGAGACCCTGAACGCGGACCAACGCCGCGATCTGCTGGAAATTATCGATGACCGCCACGAGATGCGCTCCGTCATCATCACCAGCCAAGTGCCGGTCGAGCGCTGGTACGAAATCATCGGCGATCCCACCATCGCCGACGCCATCCTCGACCGCCTCGTCCACAACGCCTACCGCATCGAACTCACCGGCGAGAGCCTCCGTAAAAAGCGCGATCCGGCACCGGCCCACGCCCGAACTTGACCCAAAACAAGGACACGATAATCATTCAACCAGACCCAACCGAAGACGCTCAGGTGGCCGGCTTCAAATCGGAACCCCGGCCGGCTTCAGTTCGGAAGCAGTGGCCGGCTTCAAGTTGGAATGCATGGCCGACTTCATCGGAATCCGCAACCAAGGACCTGCGCTTCGGCATGGGCATGGGATCGACCCATGTCAGCACGCCGGCGCGGCGCGACCGGCTGTGGCTGATCGCCGCGTTTGCCGTCATGTTGCTGACCCTCTTCGGGGCCGCCGGGAAAGCACTCGGCTACGACCGGTTTCTCAAGTCAAACACCGCCACGCGCCGAACCCATTCGCTGTTCCGCCAGGGCTGCATACTCTACGAACTCTTACCCACCATGCCAGAGCCTCGTTTGCTCCCATTGGTCCAGAAATTCGCCGATATGCTCGTCGACCTACCCGTTTTCGCCAAGAGTTTCGGCGCAGTGCGAAAACGAGGAAGTCCTGATCTCGCCATCGCAAAGCCACGGTGACGTGACAACTCTTTTCTTTCTTTCTATAATTCTTTCTTTCTTGCACGGGAATCGTCGCCCGCTTCACAGGAGTTGACGAGCTGAGTGCCACGCGGCTTGGGACAACGTATGAGGCTCGACCAACACTGAAATGCGGCCCATTCACCTGGCGAGAAACGCTGCCTCTCGCGCTCTACAGTGGTATTTTGACCAGAGAAACCGGTGAGAGGGGGCGCATAGAACCGGACTCACGCCCCTTGAACGATGGTAACTTTTGAGTTACCTTACGCTGTGATTGAACTCCGATACTACCTTGCAGGCAACGGCTATAGCCCGTTCGAGCACTGGTTCACCCGACCGGATGCCGCCGCGGCAGCCAAAGTCTCAGTCACTCTCGCGCGCCTCGAACAGGGCAACATCTCGAACGCCAAGAGGGGAGGGGAGGGGGTTCTTGAATATCGTATCGATTGGGGACCTGGTTACCGGGTGTATTTCGGGCGGGATGGCGACGTGCTGGTGATCCTTCTCACGGGCGGCACCAAGAAACGTCAGCAGCACGACATCAAAATGGCAAAAGGCATGTGGGAGGATTACCGGCGGCGGCGGCCGAAGGCGCGATGAACGGAGGCGAAATATGGCAGTGACGAAGGGCTTCAAGGAACTGGTGCAGCGAAGGGTCGCAAAGGACCCGGAATTCGCGACGGCGCTCCTGCGCGAAGGTATCGACACGATGCTGACCGGCGACGTGGATACCGGCAAGGCGATCTTGCGCGACTACATCAAGGCAACCGTTGGCTTTGGGAAACTTGGCGAGGCAACCGATACGCCGCCCAAGAGCTTGATCCGCATGTTCGGCCCGCGCGGCAATCCGCAGGCACGCAACCTCTTCGGTATCATCGGCTATCTACAGCAGCAGGCAGGCATCGAACTGCATGTTGCGGTGGCGCCACGCTAAACTTGCGGATTCTGCAGGAAGCCGGCCGATTTCAGAGGCTTTCCAGCGTTTCGACATAAGGTGCGCGCAACCGAAAAATGCACACCTCTGCCGCCTATCAATCGAAGAAATTCGCTCGATGTCCCGCCATCGTTTGAACCAGAAGGCTTCTATCTAGAAACAGGTTCCGCATTTCACAGCTCGTTTCCGCGATAAGCAGGCATCCGTGGCAGGCAGCGCCATGAGTCGCCCGATCCCCGCTTCGGCCATCAGGCTCATGGTCCGCGCAGACCGGGTCGTTCGAGCAGATCATCAACCGATCAAGCGCGCTTCGCAGAATGCTGGAGAACCGCGATCCGGCAGCTACGAGACCGCCCAATGTGCCCTGGGCGCCTGGCGTCGCGGTGTAGATTAAGATGCCGCACTTGCTTGGGGCACCGCCGTTACGGGTGTCGGTGAGCGCATAGATGCGTTCCTTCAATGCGCTCGCGGGATATCCGCTATCCAGTGCGATCTCCGCAATAAGGGCATGCGAGAGGCTGTGCAGTAGCGTATAGGCCGTGCCGGGATAGTTCGGCGCCCCTCCGGCGAACCTGGCGCGCCAATGGCCATAACCGCGAAGGAGGCTCGCCTGTCGGCCGACGACATCAGGCTCTTGAAGCCAACGGTTCACCGCTTGTTCGTCGACGTGGATGAAGAGCCCTTCTCCGAACTGCTCGATCGCCGGCAACCAGTCGGCTCCACGCGAAATCGGCGCCCCCCGAACAGCCAGCTGGATGTCTTCAACGTCGCCATCGGAGCTGGTCGGTGCAGCTTCAAATCGTGTAAATCCGTAGAGACTCGAGACCTCTCTCAACCGATGAACGGCGACAAGGTTTTTTATCGCCGAGGTGTCGACGCTGACACTTGGGTCGGCCCATGTCGCCCGTGGGAGCGTTTCGGCATAGAGCTTCGCTGCCGGGTGATTATGACCAATCTCTTGGCGACCACTCGCGAACACGTCGAATTCGGACGTCTTGGGAGACCGGGACGCGTCTGCCCTTGCCCCGTCGCGGACGCGCTTAAGCCGCTCGAATATCTCTCTGTCTGGATAGCCGCCCAGCGAAACGGAGACCTTCGGGTTGAACCGCTTCGCTTGAGCGACGTCTTCAACCGTCTGGACGTTAGCTAGATCACCCGACAGTTCGTCGACCAAGCGGGCCAGATCGTCCTCTTCGCTCGGCAATGAGATCACTGTATAGACTTGCGGAAAATAGGTGTTTGTGGCAGTCCGCGTCAAAAGCTTGAGATTGTCTCCGCACCCGTCAGGATCGCGATCGAGCAGCCAAGGCCGTTCGCCACGGCATTTTCCCAGACGTCCGGGTTGGAAAGCGTCCTGAAGCGAGAGGCTTCGACCGCAACCGCATATGATGTTCGTGTCCGCAGGATCGGCGCTGGTGCCTTTCTCCTCGAGCCAAAGCGGTTCCTGACACTGAACCGACCCATGGACCACCCATCGCCAGTCAATGTCCTGCAGATGGCCCTTTTCGCAGGCGCAGACGAAGCGGATTGGTGTCACTTCAGATTTACGATCGTCGTCGAAAACGAACCTGCGCCGTCCCCTAGTGTCGAGATCCTGCCAGCGGACCAGGCGCCGCCTCCGGAGCGTAGCCGTCGCCGTGACTGCCGCCTCGACCTGCTCGCAGACGAACCACGTAGGGAAGATCGGAGCTGTGACGCCAGCCGGAATGCCATTAACGCCGTCGGTCGCGATCGGCGGTGTACGAAGCGACAGGCTAATATTCGGGTCGAGCCGCCCCTGATCTTTTAGGAGTTGTTCCAGCCGAGCAGTCAGGCGTGGCTCGGGGATCGTCGTGAAGGCGTTGGCTCGCATCTCCCAGTACTCGAGACCGGCGACCACCACCGACCTTGTGGGCAGGTCGATCATTGCTCCCGGCCCAAAGGTTGAAATCAGTTGGCTCAGCCGTTGCGCGTTTTTGGTCATGCGAGATCGTCCGCACTTGCGATCTGATTGCCCCAGGGATCCCTGACTTTGAGCGCGACGCTGGGCTCGACATCTCGCATGGAGCGACCGGCGACAAAGCGCCGATGATCTTCTGCAAGGTTCGGCAGGTCGGGCTCGAGCGGCATATGGAGCAATCGGTGGGGGCTTTTCTTCCGTGCGTAAGCGAAGGTGTTGCCGCCCGCGGCCTGATCTTCGGCCGTCGTGATCCACGCATCGGCGATGGCGTCGATTGCCGCCGCCAGCGCGGCGTGACCACCGGCGACCATGTTCGTCGGCGCTCGGGCGACGATCGCGTCGCGAACAGCGTCGCGCACCGCCGGATTGTCCTTGAACGCTGTCACGGCCAACTCAGGTGTGAGCGTAGGATCGACGTGGCGCGCGGCTGCGACAACGACAGCCGCAAGGGCGCGGTCCAACGCCCGGGCGGCCCAGGGCGTCACGCTTGTAGCCTCAACGGATCGATAGAATGTTCGGTGAAATTGACCGAATTGCTCGAAGTGCATGCGGTCGCGGGGCTTATGCAGGTTCAGAACAGCGACGACCAATCCTGGACGCAATGGATCGCGCCCCACGCGGCTCGTCGCCTGAATATACTCCGCCGCAGTCTTGGGCTGCCCCTGGACGATCATGAGGCCAAGGCGCGTGATGTCGAGGCCGACAGAAATCATGTTCGTGGCCAGAGCCACATCAACGGGATCTGCGCCGTTATCGAAACGGGTTTCGAGCCGTTGTTTGGCCTTAGCGACCTCGTCCGTCGACACACGCGAGGTTAGCTCCAGAGGCTCCTTGATGCGCCGATCGGCAAACGGATTTCCAGGCGGATCAACCCGATGCCGCTGCGTCCCATAACGGGCGGCTCGATCCCGAACCTCGTCTTCGACGATCCGTCGTGCTCCACCCAGCTCCCGTAGCGCGTTGAAATAGCAAACCGCCGTCATATACGGGTCGGCGGGAGCCGCGTTGGCGCCGGACTCGGACTGCGCCGCCGCAAGCAGAGTCGTGAGAGACCGCAGAAAGACGAGCTTCGGTCCTCGCCCTTGCGCCGCGATGCCCATGTACATCCTCGCAGGATCCTTTGTCGCCGGTACAGTCTGGGCAAAAAAACTATCAGTGCGATCTACGCCTGGCGGCGGGAAGATGCTTGTGGTCCCGCGATCGAAAAGAGCCTCGATCTGGTCGGTGGCCCGGCGGACCGTCGCGGTCGAAGCGACAATCTTGGGCCGCACGACGCGCTCGCCAAAGCGACGGGACGCCAACTGATCGATCGCCGCTTCATAGAGCCCAGCGACTGTTCCGAGCGGACCAGAAATGAGGTGCAGTTCATCTTGAATGATGAGATCGGGTGGATCGAGTGACCAGCCATTATTGGCCAATGGCCGCCCTTGGCCTGGCTCGGCTGCGCCATAGAAGCCGACGCCGTCCTCGAACCTATCCACATGGCCGAAGAAAGCGCCAGTTTCGCCGACCCAGGGCAAGGCTGCGAACTTGTCGACCGTCGCAATCAGGAACGCTGGCAGACGTCGATAAATAGGCTCGTCGACAGTGAGAACCGGCAGCGGCCGATTGCGGTTGAAATCACAAGTCGCATTGGCGCAGCGAATCTCGAGGTTGGTCGGCGCGAGGTCGTTGGGCGTGCAGGCGAAGGACGAGCGCGTGAACTCCGTGCCGCACCATGGGCAGGCCTTGAGGGGAGCTGGCGCCCGCTTGTCCGTACCCTGCTTGAAACGCCGCACACGACCGACGGCAGTGGATTCGTCCGACTTACCACGTCCTCCGAGCTTGTTGGGCGACGCATCCGAGCCGACCCACAAGCCGATCTCGATCGGCCAATCGCCGAGCAAGCGGCGTCCTTGCTCGTTGGCATTGGCAGGATCGGTTCGCATCAATTCGAGCGCACACACCACGCCGGCCGCACGGGTCAGCTGGTCGAGCGTCAGCAGCCGCAAGGTGTAGCGCATGATCACGGCGACGCCGGCCCCAAGTAAGCCAGAACCCGTCAGGCGACGATGGGCGATGACAAAGGCAGCGAGACCGAGATAGGCCTCGGTCTTGCCGCCGCCGGTCGGGAAGAACAGGAGATCGGCAATCTCGCGATCCGGATGCGTCCGCTCCGCCAGCCCGGAGAGATTGAGCAGGATGAAGGCAAGCTGGAACGGTCGCCATGTCGGCGCCGACATGGCTTGCGGATCTCCCGAGGCGCCAGCATTCCTGCGCCGCGCCGCCATGGCGACGGCAAGGTTCATGAACCGGAACGCCGAGCGCGCCTTGTCGTTTTGTGCCAGGAGCTGAATTCCGGCGGTGATCCGATTTTTCGCCGTTTCCATCTCGTCGATCAGGCGCTGGCCGGTCTCTCGGCGACGTTGGGGAAGCGAAAGCAGCTTGTGGCGCTCCGCGTCGATCCAGAGCCCGTAAAGCTTCGGGAGTTCGTCGAGCGCCTGTACCAAAGCCGCGCTACCGGACTCAGCAGCTTGCGCCAATGCTTCCATGCTGAATGTCACGTGCGACTTCAGCTCAGCATCCTCGTTGGGCGCGACGCGCTCGACTTCGGCTGTCGGCAGCGGATCAGTCCAGACCCGTGTAACGGGACCATTCCCATCCCCGTTGACCTCCCAGCCGGCAGCCGCGTTGCGGCCTACGGCCCATTCCAATACGTCTCTGTAGTGGAGGTCCGCAATCCGCAGATCCCAATCCTGCGCACGGTACCCGGACATATCGCGGCGTGGCCGGAAACCTTGCTCGCAGCCAAGTTCAAGCCGCGCCTGAAAGGCGTAGCTCACGTCAGAGTAGAACCGATGCACCGTCGCGCGGCGGTTGACCAGGAACACAGTCAGCGCCCGAACCTGCTCGGTATGGCCTTCTGGCGTCTGGTAGGTGAACAGTCGAGAGTGCGTTTCCAACGTGAGGCCGCCGCCACGACGCTGTTCGGCGGCGCTTTCGGGGACGAGCATGGGCGAACCTCGGCCATCCTGAATTTGCAGCCGTACGGTCCGTTCCTTGGGCGTGCGAACCCAATCCACCATCGGCCGGGTTGCCCGCTTCGGTTTCCCGTCCTCGCCGATCTCCTCGGGAAGCGGCTCCGGCAGCAGGACGGCTTCCGGCAACGCGGGTTCCGTCCGGTAGTCTCCCCAGGAAACGCGCGCCTCGATCTCCTTAACATCGGGCGAGAGCAAAACCGTCAGCCCGACCGACGAGGGGAGGAACCGGCGCCTGGTGTTCGGCGTCTCCGGCTCCTCATTGTCGCCAGCCGCGCCTCCGGCGCCTTCCGTGTCGGATTCCTCGACGTCGATCTCCATCTCTTCCTGAGCCGACGGATCGTCGTCGCCATCCTCGCCTTCGAGGCCGAGCGGATCATCGGCAGGCGCAAGGAATCCGGTCAGATACCAGCGAGAAGGACTTTCGTTCAGCCGCTCGGCCGCAAGATCAGGGTCTTGGGGACCAGGGCCGATCAGATCGCGGCGGAACAAATTGACGAGGCGAGCACGAATATCGACTGAACTTGTCATGCCTGCCCCACCCCTTCCGAAAGCACGAGGTCGCCTAGGATTTTCTCCAACCACTTGCTCGTATAAGCCAAATTCAACGACTCCTCCAGCCGGTGGCCGGCTTCATCGAGAAGCTGCTCCAGCGAGACGAGCCTGTCGCGATGGCCGAGCCGGACGCCGAAGCGCAGGCTTGCCCGGCCCGAGCCGCACAAGATCCAGTCACCGGTCCGGGTAAGGGCGTGCGCCCAGAGCGAGCGTTCACCGATGTCGAGCGCAATGTCGGGCGCCCTCACGACCGCTGCCGCGATCTCCGGATCCCCCGGCGCATGAACCGCCCTCAGCGATGCGCGCAAGGACTTCGCGTCAATCTGCTGCTCCGAACGCCGCCGCTGGAAGCCTGTCTGGGTCTCTGTCACGCAGTCCTCCACCGTTTCGACCGGATAGCCGCCTGTGAGCGCCGCCCACGCGCCGATCCGGTGGGCTTCCAGTATGACATTCGCGTCGACCAGGAGCGAGCCGTGATATCGCGCCATGGCCGCCTCATAGTTCGGCCGGGGTCTCGACCCCGTGCGCCACGAAGAGATCCTTCAGATCCTCGACGGTGAGATCGAGCAGGCCCGCAGCCCGGCGAGTCGAAATTCGGCCTTCGTCGATTGCGAGACCGATCACCTCCATAAACGGCTTCGAGAAGAGAAGCGGCACAGCAGCCTTGGGCGCCTCTCGCCCATTGTGCCCGTTGTTCCGCAACGCCGCGTCGGAGATCGCCCGGGCGCGCGCCGGCTTCAGCAGGTCGAGCGCGACCAGGCGCCATTTAAGCGCGGGAGCCGTCACCAGCAATTCATCCGCGGTTGCGTTCAGCTTCGCGGTGAGCTCGGCGTCCTTGAGGTCCGTCCACTCGCCGAAACGAGCGAGCACGGTCTTCGGCATAAGTACCGCCGAGGCGAAATTGTTGGCGAGCTGCTCGACGCGATTGCCGCCCACTTCCCGGGATTCCTCCGCGTGCTCCGGCGGCATCGCGTCCCAGGTGAGGATATGGAACAGCTCATGCGCCAGATCGAAGTGGCGCCGTCCCTCCACCTCGTGTCGATGGATTAGCACGACGTCCAGCGCCGGCAGGCGGCAGGCGGCGCCCGAAATTCCCTCGAAGGCATCGACCATGAGCACGAGGATGCGAAGTTTCTCTTCCATCACCTCGGCCAGACGCCGAGCCGGCACCTCCCCGAGCTCGAACTCGTCAGCGAAGCGCTCACCCGCCTCCATTGCATCCTCAAAGCGCGCGTGGCGGGTGAGCCCCAAGGCCCGACGCAGCAAAGGGCTCGCCCGCCCAACCTGGGGGGCGATCGCCCGGAAGGCCGCGATCCAGCGGCCGGCATTGCGCTCATAGGCGCCGAGGACGCCCGGTCTCACATTGGTCTGCCGCCAGGAAAAACGGCCCTCGCCGACCAGCAGGAAGGGATCGGTGAAATAGTCGAGCGGCGCGCCCAGCTTTTCGACGGCTAGCAGCAGCTCGTCGGCCGTGACGCGGCGTTCCCCGGTCTCGATGGCGGAGACCGTCTGCCTGTCCTTGAAGCCAAAGAGCCGCGCGAGGTCGTCCTGCGAGAGGCTTCGCTCCTCCCGCAGCGCCTTGATCCGCGCTCCAATGAGATTGGTCATGGTGCTGTCTCCCGGCAGCCGATATAATCTTGCGAATCATAATTTGCAAGATTATCTTGCGTACCAGCCGCCGATTCGGGCGGTGAACCCAACCGGGAGTTTTCCCATGGCTGACAACAGGATGTTCATCGAGCGCCGCCCTGAGACAGGCGACTTCGCGGTTCGCAGGCCAGGCTCGGAGCGCGCCAGCGTCGTGCAGCCGACGCAGGGCGCGGCGATCGACTGGGCGAAGGAACGGGGCGGCGACGTTTTCGTCGAGCGTGTCCGCAACACGGACCGGGGCCATCCCGACAAGTGGCGCCGGCCCTGATACCGGGCCGGCGGCGCTTGCCTATTCTGTAAGCTCGCCTTCCGAGGCTTCCACGTCGTCTTCGGCCTCGGGGTGTCCATTCATGCCCGGCGCGATACCGAGGCGGACCTCCTCGGCGTGACGCTCGGCGTTCAGCGCGAGCAGGCGGGCGAGCACTTCGTCGCGGAAATCAGAGGGCCAGAACAGGCGACCCTGGTAGGTCTGGTCGTCCTCGTTGGACTCGTCGAGGAAGATCGGTGCGGCGCGTTCGGCGAGATCGCGCCAGCCATAGGCTTCGAGCACCGCGCGATCCATCTCAGCGTGCAGTTCGCGCAGGCGTGCGACAAGCGTGGAGCGCTCATTGCGGTCGTGAAAGCGTCCATAAATGTCTGTGAGACCCACCTGCGCAGCAAGCAATATTTCTGTGCGCCCACGAAGGTAAGATTCGCATGCCGGGCCGCTTCCAAGCTCGTCGAGTCGGGGCATGGGAAAGGTGGCAAAAACTCGACTCACGCTATAAGTTAATGCGTCTCCCGATCCAAAAGTTGTTCCGAAAGTTCTCGACCAAAGCTCATGCGCTCTACATTGCAAAGCGCCGAGAACTGAAACGTCTTGAGAAGCTACCACAATGAGTTTGTGCGAAAATACACGTCTGGACGGTACATATGCGAACATATGGTGCATCACGGCAGACGATGCCGTGACTATTACGTGCGATATATCACGCTTAAGCCGATCGAGCCTTTCTGCTCGCTGGGCGAGACGCCACCAGTTGCGTCCAATTTCCGCGCTCCACCCCCCTTTCGTTAGCAGTTTGTCGCGTTCCGGCTTCACGTAACGTTCGAGTACCGCGACAAGCTCTGGCCATCGTTCACGTGCGGTTGCCTCTGACACGTCAGCAACATCGATTACATAGCGCCTAAAGGAGTGATCCGGCGTATTGTTGACCTCCTCTGCACCCATAAAAGGGAATATTACTTCTTCATAATTTGGATGTGATGTTAATAAATCTGCCATATCTTTTAGTGATGCTGCGTTACCTCTGGATGCCTCTCTGTCGTCAAAAGTGAACCCAATCCCGGTGATCTTTGTGCCCATAAACGCCTTGCCCAAATTCTTGCTTAGTCTGGCAGGCGTCTCATCTAAGTTGATATCGCTTAGATATGCGGACACCCGCGAGGTGGGCTTGTCGTCGATATAGAAATCATTGCTCCCCAAACCGCGTCGAAGATGCACGACGGAGACCACGACGTCGGCTTCTCCGGGCCACCGCATTCTGCGTGTTGCGCGATAAATCGTGCCACCTAGCCGTATTAGCCGAAGCAGACATTGTTCTCGCGTTTCGCCTTGCGCAATCTTATTTGTCGCGATGAGTCCGAACGAGCCACTATCACTTAGACAAGAGAAGGCACGTAGGAAGAAATAGGCCACAAGATTGATGCGCCTCGAAGTAACACTGAAACTTTGCGTCAGCCACGATGTGTACAGTTCGCCAAGAGACTCTGTGCTCTGCGTTCCCCCTTGAAACGGGGGATTACCAACCATCGCGTCGAACCCCCGGTTATTACGTGTAAACACCTCCGGGAACTCAACAGTCCAGTGGAACGGCCGCAGGTGATGTTCACCCGTGCGCAGCCTTGCCGCCGCAGCCTCGAGCTCACCCCATTTAGAGTCCCTTTCAAAACCTTCCCTCCAGAGCCCGGAGGGCGATGAGGGAGCAAGCGATGCTTGTAAACGCGCTGTGGATATCGATGCGCCGCTCGTAGCGGATGGTGAGACGCCGGAAGCGATTGAGCCAGGCGAAGGTGCGTTCGATGACCCAGCGATAGCGGCCGAGACGCTCGCTGGTCTCGACGCCGCGCCGGGCGATGCGCGGCGTGATGCCTCGCTGCCGGCAGGCGCGGCGGCAGCGGCGATGATCATAGGCCTTGTCCGCGTGCAGCTTTCTCGGCCTGCGCCGCGGCCGGCCGCGCTTGCCGCGGATCGCTGGGATCGCATCGAGCATCTGCTCGAAGGGCACGCTGTCATGCACATTGGCCCCGGTCAGGGCGAACGTGAGCGGGATACCGTGACGGTCCGTGACGAGGTGGCGTTTCGTGCCGGGACGGCCCCGATCGGTCGGGTTCGGCCCGGTCGCGGCACCCCCTTTTTTGCCGCGATGGCGGAACTGTCCAGCGCGGCCCGGCTCCAGTCGATGCGGTTGGCGTCTTGCAAGCGGCGCAGCAACTCGCGGTGCAACCGCTCCCAAACGCCGGCCGCTTGCCAGTCGCGCAGGCGCCGCCAGCAGGTTACCCCAGAGCCGCAGCCCATCTCGCGAGGCAACATCTCCCAGGGAATGCCGCTGCGTAGCACAAACAGAATGCCCGTCAGCGCGGCGCGTGCCGAGATCGGCGGCCGGCCACCCTTTGGCCGCGGGCGCGGCGGAGGGAGCAAGGGTTCGAGGATCGACCACAGGCTGTCGGAGAGTTGGGGCGCGGGCATGCCCCTTCATGAATCAAATTGAATCAAGGTACAAGCGGTTTTGAAAGGGGCTCTTAGTCGAACCGATACTAGCGACCCAGCTCTCCACCGTAGCTCGTCGTTTCTCCCGGACCTTCGGTTTGTCCCCCGCGAAGAAGGCAGAAATCACCGCATCGCCGAGCACACGCACATGCTCAATGCGGCTTTCCACGAATCTGTGCTTCTGCTCCAGAATCGCGCGCATCGTATCGTCGGGCGCGGACCGTATTTCGGCACGCGCCGTTGTCGCCTCGGACACGCGGTCCGCCACGAATTGGCGGAACAGCGGCAGGCCAGGCTTCGACGTATCCCAGTGCATCGCCGCGATCTGCTCGGCATCAAGCCCGACGAGGCTGTCGCCACATTTCAGCGCATGATCGAGGAACGTGAACTCGTGATCCTTCGCCAGCGTCGCTAGCCACAGCGAAAGCTTTGCGAGGTCAACTGCGCGCGGATTCTTGTCCACCCCATAAATGCAGCGTTGCGCAACGAGGCGGCGGGCATGCAGTTCCTCGTCTTCATCGGCTGGAACTGTCGGTCGCGTCTCCGGCCAGCGCGCCCAGGCTGCCACCAGCCGGGTGGCAATCGCGCGACAGGCCTCAACCAGGAAGGCGCCCGAACCCATCGCGGGATCACAGACCTTCAGATCGAGAATCTGCTCCGGCGTCGCGTCCGGCCCCAGCCGTTCAAAGGCAGGTTCCAGCGCATGGGCGACAACGGGCTGCGTAAGGCTGCGCGGCGTATAGTGGCTGCCAGTGCGGCGGCGCTCGCCGGTAGGTTGAAGGATGGGGGTCCCGGCCGGCGCCGTAGCATGGCGCGGCGATCCGCGCTCATCCACCATGCCTTCGAAAGCGGCGGCCAGTTCCTCAACGGTCTTCGCCGCCTCTACCGGCTTCGCCTGCCCGGCCGTGAGCGAGCGGCCGACGTTCTCCTTCAGGTCCTTGATCCGGTCTTTGCCCTTGTGGGACAACAGCTCGTCGAGCGCCACGAACACCGGCGTCCGGTTGTTCTTGCCGGCTTTGATCGCGAGCACGTTGCACCTGGCAGCCTTGACCGTGAAGCCCATGACTGTCTCGTAGACCGAGCCGATCTGCTCGACGTCCAGCGTGCGATAGGACAGGCGCTCACGCTCATGACCGCGAAGCTTCAGCGTCATCAGCCCTTCAAGGATGCGCAGAAGACAGCCGTCCGACACGTTCAGGATGCGCGGCGCATCACCCTCGGCCTTGCGCCCCTCCAGAAACGGGAACTCGTCCGGATCGAACAGCTTCCCGCCGCGGGCCTGTACGAAATGCGAGGGATGGCCCTTGTGGATCAGCCGGAAGAGCGCGAGCAACTGGCCCCAGCCGCCACGTCGCTCGTCCATGGTGTCAGGGTTGAGCGCGGCATCCTCGACCAGCCGCGCGTAGAGGCCTCGCACCGAGTAGCTGGTCTCGTAGACCGCCCGCGCGCGAGCGTCAGCGCGCGATGGCAGCAGGTCGCGATCCTCCGCGTATAGGATGAACACCAGCCGCATGAGGACCGTCAGCAGCCCCTCGTAGAGGTGGTCAGGCTTTGAAGCGGCGAGCTCCCTGATCAGGTCAGCATCCGCCGCGTTGAGGCCACGAAGCAGCTCGTGCAGCGCGCCGAGAACCTGGCCGGCGAGTTCGGTGGAAACTGATGCTTGCGCGTCACGGCTCTTTTTCAGCAGCGCCGGAAGACGGCGCTCATCCGCGTCCGAGAACAGGCGGAAGCTATCGAGCAGAAGCTTGAGACCGCCAAGCATCGGCCGCCCGGCCACCATGCCGAGCGGGCGCAGCGGGAAGGATAGATAGCCCGACGTCTCGCCGCGCGGGGCGTAGACCAGGCGAAGCTCGCGATCGGTGATCAGCAGTCCGGCGAACACGCCGGTGTCTCTCAGCAGACGCTCGAAACGCTGGTGCGGCGAGGCCTCCCAGCCGTCGAGTTGGGCGCGGCCATCCGGTGCGATGCCAGCCGCCTCGATGCGGACAAGGATCTGCCAAGGCTGGCCGTTCTGGCCGAGTTCGGTGACTGCCCATGTGGGCGTCAGCATCGTCGCATGCTCGGGCAGGCTTACGACCAGCGTGCCCGGCAGTTCCGGACCACCCGGCGCGCCCGCGACATGGGCGGCGTTCCAGCCGAGCACGTGTTGCATGAAGGCCCAAGGGTCGGGCAGCGCCGGCCCGGCCTCGTCCGAATTGATGTGCTCGGCGGCCTCGGCGGTATCGACAGGGCTCTGATGCAGGGGCGTCAGGCCCAGTTCCTTGAGAACGCTGGGTGCTACGACCAGACCGACCGGCTGGACATGATCAAGCCATTCGAGGTCGGGATCGCGGTAGAGAACGTCAGCCATGGCGTTTACCCCGACACCGGCCAGAGATAGACGATGCCGACCGGCTCCAGCCGATGGGCCTTCACATCGTAGGACTCGCGCAGCCGCATGGGTTCGTCGCGAAGCTCCTGTTCGAGGCGTGCGAGGCGCGTTTGCCAGTGCCGCCGGTCAGCTTCGCGCTCGCGCCGTTCCTCGGGCACGAGATCGAGGGTGAGCTGGTCGGGGTTGAACTCCTTTGCGGCCTTGCCAATCCGATCCCGCTGCTGTTCCAGCAGGCCCGCCAAAGATCGCGCCTCCTCGTCTCCCCGCTTGGCGAGCTGGGTCTTCACTGTCGCGAGGCGTTCACCCGCGATGGATTCGAGAGCAGGGGTCAGATCGGCGATGTCCTGAGCGACAAGAGCCTGTATGCGTGCAATTGCGGACGCGGGCGCTTCTCGTGCGCTGCGCAGCGCGTCCTCGAGTTGATTCAGCGTTCTTTCCTCGCCGCTCTCTCCCAGTGCCCGGAGCGGCTTTCGACCCCGCTCGGATTCGGTCCAGATGGCCGTGATCGGGATGATCTCCTCATGCAACCGAGCTGCGCCGGCGCCATAGACGGCCAGGCGGCCCATCAGCACCACACGCGGTTGCGCGCCGGGGCCGGTGATGACCGAGAACCGCGACAGGTTCGACTGGAAACCCTGACTGAGAAACCGAGAAATGAGGCGTCGGACCAGCCGATGCTCCAGATGCACCTGCACGACGTCGGTGGCGTCGCGACCATCGTCGAGGACCGGCGGCTCGAAGGCGATGGATCGGATCGGAGCGTTGCGCCGCCAGTCGCCGAGCCGTTCGCCACGCTTGCGCGGCCGAACCCTCAGATCGTCGAAGGCATCGTCCCACCCCGCGTCCTTGGAAAAAGCGGGATCGCTCGGATCTAGCCGATAGGTGACGGTCCTGCCGACCCTCTCACCGAGCGCATTATCGAGGGGGAAGCCCACCCGAGACAGGGCAGCGGCAGCGACCCGCTTGAGATCCTCGGGATCGACTCCGACCCTCTCGCGGGAGCGTTCAAGGACCCGTCTTAGGTCGTCCTGTTCCTTCAGAAGGCGCTCGTGGCGCGCCTTCTCCTCATCATCCATTTCGGCCTGGGCCTTGCTAAGCCGCTCCGTGTCCTTCTCATCTGAGATCGCGCGAGCAAGCGCCTTCCCCTGACCGCGACGGATGCCGTCTTCCGCGAGCCGCTTGGCGATGCGGTCCTCAATGACCTGACCGACCGAACCGAGCTCTTCGCGAATGGTCTCCGTCTTCCAGACCAGCGCGTCGAGAACGATGTCCGCCTCGCGCTGCTCATACCGGAAATAGCGGCAGAAGACCTGCTTCGCTGGCTGGAGCTTTCGATCGATGCGGCCGTTCCGCTGTTCCAGACGTGACGGATTCCAGGGCAGATCGAAGTGCAGGAGGTCCGAACAGTAGGATTGAAGGTTAATGCCTTCCCGCGCTGCATCGGTGCAGATCAGAATCCGCAAGGGCTCGCCCTCGGGATCGGCGTTGAAGGCGTGCTTGATCTGCTCGCGGCGATCCGACCCCGTGGCGCCGCTGAAGACGCCGATCCGATCGTCAATGCCATCGGTGTCGGCCAGCGCTTCCCGCAACCGCCTTTCCAGCCAGCGCCTCGTATCCTCCCATTCGGTGAAGATGATCAGCCGACGCTGATTCCACTGCCGGCCATCCAGCATGAAGTTGCGGATCCATTCGACCAGCCACTTTACGCGCGCATCAGGCCGCGCGGCGTGCTTTTCGGCCAGCTCGAGCATCTCATCGACGATCGCCAATTCGGCACGCAAGTCCTCCAACGTGGCATCGACGACGCCGGCCGCAGAAGCGGTGGCCGCTTCCGCATCTTCGTCGGCGGCCATGGCCTTTTCAGCGTCTTCCTCCTCCAGGCCCAGTTCGGCGTTATCCTCCGGTGTCGGTCCTGCCACAAACGCGGTCGCGGCCGTCGTCATGCGCGCAACCTCTTCGCCGTCCAGCACTTTTTGGATGGTCGCGCGGTGGGTCTTCAGCGTGCGCGCGAAGGCGGCGATCGACGACAGAAGCCTCTGCTGGAGGCCAACAAATGCCAGCTTGGCCAGCGCCGCCTTCTGACCACTCAGCTTCGCAATCCGCTTCATGCGGAGCTCGCCATAGGCGGCGAGCAGTCGCGCGAGCACCAGTTCGGGAGCATCCTCCGGCAGCCCGTCGATCAAGACAGGCTCGATAACGCGTTCCGGGAATGCCTCACCGAGACGGCGGAGATCGGCCTTCAGCCGGCGCACCATAACCGGCTCAAGATCTCGCGGCCGAACTTCGACGCCGCGTGTGAAGCGCTGCGGGTCGAGCATCTCAAGCAGGGCAGAAAAGCTGTTGGAGTGCCCGTTATGGGGTGTGGCGGTCAGGAACAGTCGGTGCTCGAAGCGCTCCGCGAGTTCTCTGACCGCTTTCGTGAGCTGACTGGAGACAGCGTACCGCGTACCTGCCGACGGCGCCGCGTGGTGGGCCTCGTCCAGGACGAACAATGCCTTCGCCCGAAATTCACCGAGGACATCGCGCAGCCCCGCAGCATAAGTCTCGTCAGTCAGCAGGCGGTGCGAAACGATAAAGCGTGAGCCTGTGGTCCACGGATTTACAGAAAATCCGCGAAGCCGCCGCAGTTCGCTGATGCGGTCCCGGTCGATGATCTCGAACGAAAGGCCGAACTTGGCCTCCAACTCGTCCTTCCACTGAACCGTCATCGCAGGCGGCGCAGCGATCACGATGAAGTCCACCCGACGCCTGAGCAGAAGCTCCCGCGCGACAAGGCCCGCTTCGATCGTCTTGCCGAGACCGACATCGTCCGCGATCAGCAGGTTCACGCGCGGCAGACGCAGCGCCTTGCGCAGAGGGAGAAGCTGATAGGCATCGAGTCTGATCCCCGCTCGGAATGGCGCTTGAAGCAGATCCCGATCAGCGGCTGTCGCGGATCGCCAACGGATCGCCCTGATATGCGCCGCAAGGACATCAGCACTGTCGGGATGACCAACGCCTACATTTGCCCATCGATCTTCATCGAGAACCCTCCCGGCAATCTCGGCATCCCACAACACGTCGAGCCGCTCGCCTTGGGCATCATCCGAAATGCATGAGAGGCTTAAAATAGGTAGCTCCGCGTCGTTTCCGACCAGCGCTTCTACAAGCCAAGGCTTGCCTCGCACTTCGACAAAATCACCCTCTTGAATGTCTTTGGGCGAGGGGCTCACGGAAGCCTCCTATGCATCACGAGGAAGTCGTGCACCGTGATGATCTTGGTGCCTTCGAACAGCTTAAGGCCAAGCAGGTCACGCTTATCGCCCGTAAGCAAAAAATCTGCAGAGCCAGCAGAGGCCATGGCCAAGAGGTAGTTGTCGTAGGGATCGGAAGAGGCGGTCACGACAGGCAGATTCGTCACCAAGATCGCAAGGTTACGGACTTCATTGATCAGTCGGCCGGCGAGAGCCGGTGCCAGACGTTCACGGATTTTCGGATAGCGCGTGACACGCATCAGCTCGTCGAGCTGCGCCACTGAGGTCAACAGATCGAAGCGGCCCTCACGCCACAGCACAATGAGATGCGCCGGCAGCGATGTGCTCACGAGTAACGAACTGATCAGAAGGTTTGTGTCGATGACCAGTTGCACGCCTCACCCGGCTTTTGGCTCGAAGGCCGCGCGGGTTTCAGCAACGGCCTCGTCGAGCAAAGCCGCCAGTTCCTCTGGCGGCATGTCGGCGAACTTGCTGCGGGCTTCGGCGACGGTCTGATCGAGCACACGCCAGCGGACGGCGTCCTCGATGAATTTCGAGAGGTCGCCTTTCTTCATCCCGCGCTGGGCAAGAAAGCTGCGGACCGCAATATCGGTCTCTTTGGAGACCGAGACCGTCCACCGGGTGGTATCGTCTGGCATAGAACCTCCGGGGATATACGCCTATCATCTTATGCTAATAGCATGATAACCGGATATGTTCAAATTTGAGACCGCCAGGCCGGCATCTACTGATGATAAAGGCCAAACTGACACCTTGGCCGCCTCTTTGCCAATCAGCTCGATGACGTGGGCGAGGTGCTTCAGCCGCGCGGCGTTCGTGGCATCCCGCCGGCTGGTCCTTGGGATCGGTGATCACCAGCACGGTGTGCTTGCCGCCGCCGAAGCCGGTCGAGAGGCGGAGGACCGCTCCGGAATCGGTGGATGATGCCATACGGCCGAAGACATCGCGGCACAGTTTGGAGAGAGCGGCGGTGGGGTGGGTGTTCCGAAAGAACAGCGCGGGATCACGATAGATCAGCGGCCCTTCGCCACGGGTCAGCTTGTCGAAGCTGGCCGCGAAAATGGCGTCGTCCAGTTCGCCTTGAAGCACGTCCACGCGTGGCCTGCAGCCGGATTTCACACCCATGTCTTGGCTCGTCCTCGTTATTCTGGCGAAGTCGCTTCGGCTTTGGCGAGTTGTTTGTCGAGTGTGACGAGCCCAGCGCCCAGCTGTTGGGCCAGCCACAGATAGCTTGCATCGTAGGCAGTGAGACCGGTGGTCTCGGCGAGTTCCAAGGCAGCGCAGTGATCCACGACGACTTCCTCAACGCTGAGCCGGTCGTAGAGTCGGAATGCTGCCATCAGGGCGGTGCGCTGCTCTGGATGGCGGCGGCTCTTGATGAGGCAGACATTGGCCAGCTCGAAGGGCAGCAGCCCAGGCGCCACCAGGCGAGAGTCGGCGAGCTGGGCGGCGACGGCGTCGGCCTCCGGCTCGCCGAACAGCAGGGCGGCGACGGCAGAGGCGTCAACCACCTTGACGGGCATCGCGATCGGCTCGGACCAGGGCGGCAGCTTCGCTGGGGGTATGGACGCCAAGGCGGCGCACCTCGGCCAGGATATCGGCGGGCGTGGCAGGGCGATCCTCCCGCGCGGCCGCCTCGATGATGGCCAGTAGCTCCCCTTGCAGCGAACGATGATGCCGCTCGGCGCGCCGCCGCAGCCGGTGGACGACCTCATCAGGCGCGTTCTTGATGGAGAGGTTCATGGGCATGGTTCCAAATCGGCTCCAAAATCGAGTTTGTCAATCGGTTGGCGCAATACCGGCGCTGCGACGCCTCTTCGATGATATCGGACCGCCTCGCCAAAACCGCGGACCAGGTTCTGCGCGTAGACCGGGCCGATGCTACGGATCATGCCGGATCGCTTGCGGTCGGCGGTGTCCTGCGTTTGGCCATCGGCTCAATTGTCCCTTGGGTTCGATCAACCCCCGGAACCTGCAACATCCAAGCCTGAAACTCACAGCGCTCTGCTCAAACGCCCGGCTCATATTCCCGCTCCATATTTGCCGCTCGTTGTTGCTCTTTCTCGGCGGTGGCCTGGTAGCGAAGGGTTGAGCCTCGGCTTGATTGTCGCGCCATCTGGGCGGACAGAGCGCGTAGGGAAGGGGCCTGATCTCGCCCGACGAACACCTCGGTCTGGGCGCGGGCGCGCGTCATCGCAACGTAGCTTGCCGCATCCCGCCAATGGTGGGTGTGCAGGAGATAAGTCTGATCGAGGGTTTTGCCCTGGCCACGATAGATGGTGCCGGCATAGCCGAGATCGATATTGGTGAACTCCCGATTGTCGAAAACGATCTCTCGCCCCCGATCGGAGCGGACGGTCATGCGTGTCCCCTCGATCGAAGCCACGGTGGCGAGCGCGCCGGCATAGATGCCTTTGGGCTTCCATGTCCCCCGAAAGGCTATGCGATCCCCGACCCCAACAGAAAGCGTCCCGCGCTCGGTCTCCAGCGTTATGCAATCCCGCACCCGGCCGCGTGTAATCTCGATCGCCTGGAGAGCGTCATTCAGCCGCCGCACTTCCTCGTTCGTATAGGCGAAAACAAACCGCTTCCCGCGGGAAGTCTCGGTATCGGCGCTCCAGCGTTCAAGAAGGGTGGCACGCGCTTCCTCCAGATCCTCCTGCCAGTGAATGAGCCCATGGGCTTCATAGGCTTCCAACCCCTCGCGGAAACGCCCTTCGGCAAAATCTCGCGCCGCCTGACGCGCCCAATCCTGATGCTGGCGGCGTACGGCCGACAGCGTCGCGCTGCCAATGCGTTCGCGGATATCAGAAAACACCCCGCCGCGCTCAATCGAGGCAAGCTGGCGATCATCGCCGACGAGAACGAGCTTGGCCCCGGTCTCGACGGCAAGCCGGGTCAGCCGATCGAGATGCTCGGTGCTGAGCATCGCGGCCTCGTCAACAATGACCAGCGATTTCCCGGGCACCTGCGCATTGGCGTGCTGGGGCGCGTGCTCACGATACCAAAGCAGGGACTGGAGCGTGGTTGCCCGGCGGAATCCGCTGTCGCGCAAATCCTGCGCCACGGCATTGGTCGGCGCCAGACCTATGACCTCATACCCATCCCGCTCAGCGGCCTGACGAACCGCGGACAAAGTGTGGCTCTTCCCGGTCCCCGCCCGCCCTTCGAGGATCTTCAGGCTTCCCTCATCGAGCACATGCCGTACTGCCTCCACCTGTTCATCGTCGAGGGTCATCTCGCGAGCAACGGCCCGGATGAACTTCGTGCCCGCCTCATGGCACCCGGATGCTGCAAGCGAGATCGCGCGGGCGAGGGTGGCATGTAAATTCGCGCGCAATAGTGACCCCCTGAGGGGTGGTTTTCGCGTCCAATAATGACCCCCCTTTAACGCTGTGTGGCAGCCTCCCTTCCTTTGTCCGGGAAGGGAGTTCGGGGGGTGATTGGTGTGGACCAGATCGGTCAGATACGACGGGCGTATTTCGAGCAGCGGCGACCGATCAAGGAGATCGTGCGGACGCTGTCGGTGTCGCGCGCGACAGTACGCAAGGTGATCCGCGGCCGGACGACCGAGTTCAAGTATGAGCGCGGCGTGCAGCCGGCGCCGAAGCTGGGCGAATGGGTCGCGGTTCTGAGCGAGATCTTGGAGCAGGAAGCGAAGCTGCCGCGGCGGGAACGGCGCTCGACCCAGCGCCTGTTCGAGGAGCTGCGCGGGCGTGGCTACGACGGCGCGCACGACAGCGTGCACCGGTTCGTGAAGGCGTGGCGGGATGAACGGGCACGGGTCCCGGCCCGAGCGTTCGTTCCGATGAGCTTTGCGCCGGGCGAGGCGTACCAGTTCGATTGGAGCCACGAGACGATCACGCTCCAAGGGCTGCCGCTAATGATCAAGGCGGCGCACATGAAGCTGTCGCACAGTCGCATGCCGTTCGTGCGCGCCTACTTCCGCGAGACTCAGGAACTGGTCTTCGATGCCCACGACAAGGCATTCCAGTTTTTCGGCGGGGTCTGCCGGCGTGGCATCTACGACAACATGAAGACAGCGGTGGAGGCGATCTTTGTTGGCAAGGCGCGCCAGTACAACCGCCGCTTTTTGCAGATGTGCTCGCACCATCTGATCGAACCGGTGGCGTGCACGCCGGCGTCGGGCTGGGAGAAGGGGCAGGTCGAGAACCAGGTCGGCAATCTGCGCGACCGGCTGTTCCTGCCAAAGCCGCGGGTGAAGAGCCTCACCGAACTGAACGCCTGGCTGGAAGATCAGTGCATCGCTTACGCCAAGCGCACCCAACATCCGGAGTTCAAGGAACGGACCATCTGGGAGGTGTTCCAGGAGGAGCGAGCGAGCCTGATGGCGCTGCGCGGGCCGTTCGACGGCTTCGTCGAGAAGGCGGTCCGCGCCAGCACCACGTGCCTGATCATGGCCGATCACAATCGCTACAGCGTCGACGCGCGCGCTGCCGGCCGGATGGTACTCGTGCGCTCGCATGCCGAGCGCATCGTCGTGCTGCTGGACAATGAGGTGGTCGCCGACCATCCGCGCCAGTTTCGGCGCGATCAGATCATCTACGATCCCTGGCATTATCTGCCGGTTCTCGTGAAGAAGCCCGGCGCGTTGCGCAACGGCGCTCCATTCAAGGATTGGAGCCTGCCGACGGCGTTGGCTCAGGTGCGCGCCAAGCTGAAGAGCCACACCGACGGGGATCGCCAGTTCGTCAAGGTGCTGGGCGCGGTGCTCGACCATGGCCTGGCCGCGGTCGAGGCGGCCTGTGCCGAAGCCCTGGAGGCCGGCATTGCCAATGGCGATGTGATTCTCACCGTGCTCGCCCGGCGGCTTCAGCCGATACCGGTGCCGAGCATCACGACGCCCAATGCGCTGCGCCTGAAGATCGAACCCATGGCGGATTGCCGTCGCTACGACAGCATAAGGAAGGAAGCCTGATGGAGCGTCACGACATCCTCGACGCCATGAGCGAACTCAAGCTCTACGGCATGCGCGCCAGCTTCGACGAGATCGCCGGCAAGGGCCTCGTCCGCCGTGACGAGATCTATCCCCTCATCGCCAGCTTGATCCGGGCGGAGCGCACGCACCGCCAGGCGCGATCAATCAGCTATCGCATCAGCGGCGCCAAGTTTCCGGTGTTGAAGGATCTCGACAGCTTCGTATTCGCCGACACGCCCGTCGATCAGGGACAGGTGCGCGAACTGACAACCGGTACTTTCCTCGATGCCAAGCGCAACACCATCTTTATCGGCGGCACCGGCACCGGCAAAACCCATCTCTGCATCGCCGTCGCTGCCGCCGTCATCCGGAGCCGTGCTCGGGGACGGTTCTTCAACCTCGTCGATCTCGTCAATCAGCTCGAGCAGGAAAAGGCCGCCGGCAAGAGCGGACGCTTGGCCGAGAAGCTGCTGCGCCACGATCTCGTCGTCATCGACGAACTCGGCTATCTCCCATTCAGCCAATCCGGCGGGCAGTTGCTGTTCCATCTCATCAGCAAGCTTTACGAGAACACCTCGCTCCTGATCACCACCAACCTCGCCTTCGCCGATTGGCCCCAGGTGTTCGGTGACGTCAAAATGACCACCGCCATGCTCGATCGCCTGACGCATCACTGCGACATCGTCGAGACCGGCAACACCAGCTGGCGCTTCAAAAACCGAAACTGAAAACCCTCCCCCGGACCCCCTCCCGGGCTTCTCCTCGTGGGTGCACAGGGACCTCCCACGCCCGCCGCTGCGCGCAACGCCCAGGGCGCTGCGCTCCGGGCGCGGGTCCCTCCTATGCACTACGCGGATAAGCCCAATCTTGTGCACCCAGAGGGGTCGTTATTGGACGCGAAATCGGGGTCGCGATTGGAAGCGAATTGACAGTCAGGCGGTCGCGTGGCTGGTGCCGCGCTGGGCGAGACGGTGATCGAGGCTGAAAGTGTCAACGGCGGATCAAAACCAGGCCGGCGCGGCGGCGCAAAAACCAGCCACTGGGCTGTGGCCTGATGGACATGAGAACGGCCCCTGCAGGGGCCGTTCTCATGTCCGCAGCTATCCGCAGCCTGATTGGCCTTGGTTATCAGCTGTCGTTGATTTCGCCGGTCTCTGGATCATGAGGCGGTTCGTCGCCGGTCTTTTCGATACCCGTCCGGCGCCGGGCGCGGGATTGCTTCAGGCGGTAGCTTTCGCCGTTCATCTCCAGGATATGGACGTGGTGCGTGAGACGGTCGAGCAGCGCGCCGGTCATCGGCCACATGAAAACCGATGGCCATCTCGGCCGAAACTTCCTGCTCGGCATCGAAGGTGATGCTATCAACGCCATCCTCGCCGGCGTCGGCCACAATCTTCGCCTCCTCCGCAGATGGCTGATCAGGCTTCTTTGCGCCCTGCTGGCCCAGCTCACAGCCGCCGCCAACTCACCACCCTTCGTCCCAAGAAGGCATCAGATCGCATAATTCACGGACCCCCAGATAGCCAAGATGAATCAAAGCGTTGTAATTTCGGAAGCGATCCGCGTCAGACTCTAAGGTGAGATTTTTCAAACGACATCTAGCCCGATATCAAGTGCCTGCGGGCTGTGGGTGATCCACCCGGCCGAAATCAAATCGACGCCGGTCTCGGCGATTTCTGGTGCGGTCTTGGGAGTGATGCGACCCGAAGCCTCGCTAAGAGCGCGGCCACGAATAAGCTGAACCGCTTCCCGCAGGTGCGGCGGGGACATGTTATCGAGCAACACCGCGTCCACGCCGACGGTGAGCGCCTCGTCAAGCTCGGCGAGGGTTTCGACCTCGCATTCGATCTTGACCATGTGGCCCACTCCCGCTCGCGCCCGCTGGATGGCTTCGGTCACGCTTCCAGCAATGGCAACGTGATTGTCCTTGATCAGCACAGCATCCCCTAGTCCAAAACGGTGATTGTGTGCCCCGCCCACACGCACGGCGTATTTCTGCAATGCCCTAAGGCCGGGTAGCGTCTTGCGCGTGCATACCAGATGGGCCCTAGTGTGAGCGATGGCTGTAACGATGGTATGGGCGAGGGATGCAATTCCCGAAAGATGGCAAAGGAAATTGAGCGCAATCCGTTCCGCTCCAAGAATGGCGTGCGCGGAGCCTTCGATGGTTGCGATGACGTCGCCGGCGCTTACGCGCCCGCCATCGCCGATGGTGATATCAATGCGGGTGGCGGGATCAAGGGCGGTGAAAGCCGCCTCAACACAAGCAAGGCCAGCAACAATGCCCTCTTCCCGGGCAATGAGAAAGGCGCGTAAACGATGGGAAACAGGAACTATGGCCGCGCTAGTGATATCCCCCGCCTCGCCCAGGTCTTCCGCAAGAGCAGCGGCAACCACGTTCCGGATAAGGAAATACGGAGGAGGGGCGGACGCTTGCGGCATCATGGCGTGATCTTTCACAAAGAACGGCTTGTCGGGAGGATGGGCGCGCCAAGGATACTTGCGGTACGCTCCGCAGCTTCCCCGAGGGTGAAGATTTGCGAGCGGGCAAGGGCGGCGTGTTCGGGAAAGTCGGAACGCGAATGCGCGCCGCGGCTTTCCCGACGTTCATGCGCGGCATACATCATGAGGAAAGCGGCAAGCGCCGCATCATCGGCGCCGATTGCGGGGGCAAGGCTGGCGAGCGCCGTGCGCAAGGTCGCGCCGTCCCGCCAAATCCCCATCGCCTCATCCATGAGGACAGCGAGGGGGACGGGTGCCCTGCCGGCCGGCATGGGCAAGGGTGAGGTTCGCGGAGCGGGGCATTGGAGCGACTGGAACACGCTCTCCCGCCAGCGCGCGCCGATGAGAAGCCCCATGGCGGCGGCCTCGAGCAGCGAGTTGCTGGCCAGCCGGTTGGCCCCGTGCAAGCCGCTTGCCGCCGCCTCCCCCGCCGCGAAGAGACCGGTGATGCTGGTTTGTCCGCCGGCATCGGTTTGAATCCCCCCCATGTGGTAATGGGCAGCGGGCCGGATGGGCACCGGCGCGCGGGTGGGATCGAGGCCGAAAGCGCTGGCGGTTGCGCAAAACCTGGGGAAACGAGCAGCGAGCTTTGGCCCGAGCGGCCGGGCGTCGAGGAAGACGCGATGGCCGGCCTCTTGGTGGCAGGCGATGGCCCGGGCAAGCTCATCGCGCGGGGCAAGCGGATCGATGAAAGCATTGCATCGTTCATCGATTACGAGCGCCCCGGCCCCGCGCAATGCTTCGGTCAGAAGCGGCAGAGGGGAGGCATCGGCGGCAAGCGCAGTTGGGTGAAACTGGACGAATTCGAGGTCACGAAGCTGTGCGCCCGCCCGCGCGGCAAGCGCGAGGCCGCAGCCGGCGGCCGAGGATGGAGCGCTTCTTGTGCCGAACAATCCCGCTGCGCCCCCGGTGGCGAGCAAAATGGCAGGGCAGGCGAGAAAAAAGCTCTCTCCCCCATGGGCAAGCCACAAGCCGTCAATCCGCCCCTTGTGCGGGACCAGAGCGGTGGCTTCTGTCTCCTCGAGACACGTCACGTGGGAAGCCGCGCGCAGGCGGGCAGTCAGCGCCGCCATGATCGCCGCGCCGGTGTGATCGGCGACGTGATGGATGCGAGGCAAACTGTGTCCGGCTTCGCGGCCGAGGGCGAAATCTCCGTTCGCGGCACGGTCGAAGTTCACCCCCCATGACTCGAGAGCATCGATGACAGCGGGCCCGCGCGCGATGAGATGGGCGGCGACATCCACATCGTTGAGCCCGTCGCCGACGGCGAGCGTATCGGCGAGGTGACGGTCAGGGCCGTCGTCCGGGCTGGTTGCCGCCGCGATCCCGCCTTGGGCCGCGCCACTTGCCGCCCCCTCGCCGAGGCGATGGGCGGTGACCAGCAGGACGGGGCGAGGGGCGGCAGCCAGCGCAGCGGCGAGGGCGGCAAGCCCAGACCCCACAATTACCGGCTGGTTTGAAGGAAACCTCATCCGATGGCGAGCATCCGTTGCAGGGGACGGCTGGCGGCCGTGATCAGCGCCGGATCGAGCTTTACCTCAGGACTCAACGTCTCCAGCGCGCGGCGGATCTTGCCGAGGGTGATCCGCTTCATGTGCGGACAAAGATTGCAGGTGCGGATGAATTCGGTCTCGGGATGAGCGGCGGCGAGATTGTCGCTCATGCCGCATTCGGTGATAAGGGCGACGCGGGAAGGGTGGTGCTTGTCGAGAAAGGCCGCCATCGCCGCAGTCGAGCCTGCAAAATCGGCGGCGGCCACCACTGGTTCGGGGCATTCGGGGTGAGCGAGCAGAGTGATGCCGGGGAAGCGCTCGCGCAATTCGGTAAGCTCGGCGGGGCCAAATCGCTCATGCACCTCGCAAGCCCCCGCCCAGGGAATGATCTTGATCCTTGTCTCGCGCGCGGTATTGGCAGCCAGGAAACGGTCAGGGAGCATGATCACCGCCTCAGAGCCGAAATCGCGCGCAGCAGCCTCAACCACGCGCGCCGCGTTGGCCGAGGTGCAGCAATAATCGGCCAGGGCCTTTACCGCCGCCGAGGTATTGACATAGGCGACGACCGGGAGGCCAGGATATCGCGCCTTGAGAGCAACAACATCATCAGGGCCGATGCTTGCGGCAAGCGAACATCCAGCCTCCTGATCCGGGGTGAGGACGCGGCGATCGGGATTGAGGAGCTTGGCGGTTTCAGCCATGAAATGCACGCCGGCGACAACGAGCACGTCGACGGAAAAGCGCTCCGCGGCGCGGGCGAGAGCGAGGCTGTCGCCGACCACGTCGGCCACGCCGTGGAAAATATCTGGAGTTTGGTAATTATGAGCGAGGACGAGGGCGCGGCGATCGCGTTTGAGGTCATGGATGGCGGCGATGTCCTCGGCAATGAGCGCCCATTCGGCGGGGTGGAGATAGGAGGCCAGACGGGCCTTGCTGGCGGCAAGGGCAACCGCCGTGGTCGGAGCATCGTTCATCGCGTTCAACCTTATAATACTCTCAGTGAGTATAATCATGGCACCGATAAGGTACATCCCCCTTCTCTTCGGCAGGACCATCTATATTCTAATATAGAGAATAAATCAAGCGCGCACCACCGGCAACCGCGTGCCAACGCTCGCCCGCTCGCTGCGCAGCGCTTCACGGAAACGGTAGAGTTTGGCCGGCCGGCCGCGCAGTCCACTGCCCACCATCGCCCCAGTCTCCTCAACCAGGTTCTGGCTTTCCACCATGCGGCGGAAATTAGGCTTGTGCAGGGGCTGTCCAGCGATCGCCTCGACCGTGCGTTGGAGTTCGAACAGCGTGAAGCTCTCGGGCATCAACTCGAAGATCACCGGCCGATATTTGATCTTGGCGCGAAGCCGGGAGGCGGCTGTGGCAAGAATGCGACGGTGATCGACCTCCATCGGCACGCCGGGCGCGACCGGTGACGGGATAAATCCGTGACCACGTGTCGCCTCAGCAACCAGACCCGCTTCATAAAGAAGTTCATAGCGGGCAAGCACCAGTTCCTCGTTCCAGGGAAGGCCGGACGATCCGAAGCAGACCGAAACCTGCGCCTCTCGCGCCGTATCATCCCCTGCCCACTGGCGGAGCCGGGCGGCAATGTCGGCAGCGGCCGCTCGCCCTGCGGGCGAGCATTGGTTTTCCCAAGGGAAATAGTCATACCAATCCTGCCATGTGGCAGAGGCAAGTGGGCGGCTTTCGCGGGTAAGCGCCAGATAGGAGATCGAGATGGTGCGCTTAGCGGTGCTACGGTTGCGGTCCGCGAAAGTATAAAGCTGTTCAACATAGCCCAGCGGATGGCCTGTCTGCTGCTCAACCCAGATACGTAACCCCCCTTGCAGCGAGCGATGACGGCTCTCGAACGGACCGGCGGGTAAGACAGTGCCTCCTTCGAGGGTGAGCACGCGCGGAATGAAGTCCGAAACGGCGATAACCACTGCGATGAGTTCAACCCGCACGCTCTCTCCGTCATTAGAGAGCATCATAGCCTCGGCGCCGTCGTAGCTCATACCGCGGCAGCTTATCGGGCACCCGCAGCGTTGTCGCTAGCCCCCGCGAAAATCCGTATCTGAGCGGACGGACAATCTCTGGCCAAGCCGTGACGGGCCTGGGAGATGTTGCACAAAGGGAGCCGTTGATAACAATAGGCGGCCGGTCCATTATGGCATCTTTCAGTCTGTCGGAGCGGGCATCTTGGGATAATTTCCGAGCTGCTATGAACATATATCGTTAATTACAGCAGGCAACTCTATGCCGCCAGATGGAATTACGTCAGCGGCGAACTTCCTGTCCAATCCGACAGGCGCCAGATCAAAGGAAACAACCGCAATGCCTGATACGTGCTCTCCCCATTGCCCGCATATCCATTCGCTCGATCGTGGGATCCCTGTCCGGGACGAACACCGCGGGGGAGATAAGTGATGAGCGTGACGGGGAAATCCAAAGCTCTTACCGTGCCTGACATCGCCGCACGAAAAAGCGGCATTCCCCTTACCTGCCTGACGGCCTACACAACGCCCGTGGCCAAGCTGGTCGACCCTCATTGTGACATCGTTCTGGTCGGTGACAGCGTTGGCATGGTTCTCCACGGCCTACCGTCGACGCTGACCGTAACGCTGGAGATGATGATCCTGCATGGCAAGGCGGTGCGGCGTGGGCTGCAACGGGCTCTGATGGTCGTCGACATGCCGTTTGGATCCTATGAGGAAAGCCCTGAACAGGCGTTCCGCAACGCCGCCTGCCTGATGGCGGAGACGGGTTGTGCAGCTGTCAAACTGGAGGGAGGTGAAAACATGGCGTCAACCATCCGGTTCCTTACCGCACGCGGTATTCCGGTCATGGCCCATCTCGGTTTGACACCCCAAGCCATAAATGTGTTTGGTGGCTATCGCGTCCAAGGACGCAGCGAAGGGGCCGCACGCGTCCGCAACGATGCTCTCATGGTGGCGGATGCGGGCGCCTTTGCGATTGTGCTGGAGAAAATACCCGAAGCGCTTGCCCGCCAAATCACGGAGGACGTCGCGATCCCAACCATCGGCATTGGTGCCTCGGCGGCCTGCGATGGGCAGATACTCGTCGTCGACGATATGCTCGGCCTGTTCGGCGATTTCCGGCCGAAATTCGTCAAGCGCTACGCAGAGTTGGGGCAAACCGCAGAGGCGGCGGTCAAGGTTTATGCGCAAGAGGTTCGCGAGCGCCGCTTTCCAGGGAGCGACCATGTCTTCAACGACACGCCCGCGCTCTCCAAAGAATGAGAAAAACATGACTATTCCGACAGTCCGCACCATCGTGTGGCATTGCGCGGCATCGTTGCCGGATGACACCGAGGAGTTGAAGTTCGACTACGTCATCCGCTTCCGCGGCAACATCACGGTGACCGCCGAACGCTACCAGGTTGGCACCGTACTGTGCGTGCAGGACAAGACCATGAAGCAAGCGTGGTGTCTCGCCGCCAGCGACGGCGCGGCCTCGGCGGCAAGCCTGAAAGCGCTTTATGGCAAGCGCTGGAGCATCGAATGTGGCCTGCGCGATACCAAGGATCTGCGCTTCGGCATGGGCATGGGATCGATCCACGTTAGCACGCGGGCCAGGCGCGACCGGCTGTGGCTGATCGCCGCGTTTGCCGTCATGTTGCTGACCCCCCTCGGGGCCGCCGGGGAAGCGCTCGGCTACGACCGGTTTCTCAAGTCAAACACCGCCAAGCGCCGAACCCATTCGCTGTTCCGCCAGGGCTGCATGCTCTACGAACTCTTACCCACCATGCCAGAGCCTCGTTTGCTCCCACTGGTCCAGAAATTCGCCGATATGCTCGCCGACCTACCCGTTTTCGCCAAGACTTTCGGCGCGGTATGAAAATGAGGGGAGTCTTGAGATCGCCCTGGCGTTTCGCCAGGCGAGGTCGCCCTCCCCGTCTTCTTTGGGCCGACGCTACCGTCCGGCCCGATCGTGATGCCCGCGGCGGTGCTTGCGGCGGGTCGAGGCGGTAGAAAGGCTTTGCGACTAAATTTTGATCTGATCCCGGGTTAATGCGAAGACGGAATCCACCGTGGCGCCGCAAAAAGACTCGCTTATTGGCTGCCCCTCAAATTGTCCGGGAACCCCGATAGCAGATCGGCCAGCCCAATTACCTGGGCTGGCCGTATCTGGCGCCATCGTCAGACTGCGTCGGCGCGCTCCGGCACGGGTATGCCGAGCCACTCCCGGTAGAAGGTATCGATGTCTGGCTCAAAATCATGGATCACGGGATACCAAGGTGTGGGTGCTTCTACGTCATGCATGGTACCGCATTCGGGGCAGTAGTATTCACGTAGCACCTGCCAAGTGGAGGTCGGCGCCATCAAGCGCGGGTAAATCTCCTCCATCTTCGCTGCAGTGTCGCGCACATGGATGCGGGCGTGCAATTTCCAGTTGTCCCGCCAGTCGCAGAAATCGTGACCGCAGTCACAGCGAACCTTCCACTGCTTCGTCGTCTTGATCTGCACGATGAAGAGTTTCGGTGCGAGCGGTAGGATGATCCTGTCATCCCAACTCGCCCTCTCCTGCAGGATGCCGAGATAGGTCACGAACCGCTCGGGATCCTTGGGCGTGGAGAGCATCTGGTGCAGTGTGTCGTGGTCAATCGTGCCATCGACGAGATCGGAGATTTTGGCGCGTGTGTAGGTCATGGTGTGTCCTCGTTTGTTTGGCTGGAGCGCGAGATGGTCCGGCGGGCACGGGAGAGATTATTCCTCGACGAACTGCACGGTCTTCACATCCGGCAACTCGGACACGTCCATCGAGTAATGCGAGCCGTAATGCGGAATGTCGAGTTCGTCCTCGGTCAGGCTCCAGTCTGCCGGCAGATCCCAGAATGTCTTGAAGTCGGAAAGGAATTTTGGACTGAGCTTGAACGACGCAGCGAACATCTGCTTCACATGGTCATCGGCTCCCTCTTTACCGAGAACTTTCGCACGCTCCCGCTTCAGCCAGTCCCGTGTCGGCACCGAGGTGGCAATGCGTTCCTTGCGGATCGCCTTGCGCTTCGTCGCCGTCGCCCCTTCATCGACTACCCAAGCTCCATCGGCGCCTTTTCCGGCTACCACGCCATAGACACGCTCAGCGAAGCGCTCCAGCAGGTAGCCGCTGTTGAGGTCGTCGACCACGCGCTGCGGCTCGCGGTCCAGCGGGTCGCCAAAGCCGGGCCCGCCACGCATGTAGTTCAGATAGAGGTCGTAATCGGCGAACATCTCCTCGGTGGTAATGGCCTGTTTGTCACGCTTGATCGTGGCGTCCACAAGGAGACCGTCCCATGTGGGATTCTCGGGATCGGTATCGCCGCCGAGAGGAAGCGGTTTGCCCTCGGCAATGAGCTTCTTGAGCTCCGTCTTGTGGGCCGCGAAGCGGTATCCCGAGGCAGCCGGGTAGCCGCCCATCAGCCCCCAGTCGGAGGAGATATGCCCGTTGCCCATGAAGAACATGGTCCAGTCCTTGGCGTTCCACACCATGCGCAGGCTCTCGAAGCCGCAACCACCACGATACTTGCCGGCGCCGCCCGAACTCGCCTTGATCTGGCGGCCGAGATAGATGAGCGGCTCGGCCAGTTCCCAGATTTCCATGTCGCCCATGTCGCCTTCTGGGTTCCAGATCGCGGCGGCATGGCTGAGCCCGTCGCTGACGGCGGTCGCCCCGGTGCCGTTGGCGGCACATTCAAACGAGTTGACGGCATGAATTTCGTCATACTGGTTGAAACCGCCACCCTGTAGCCAGTTCGAGGTATTGGCGTTACCCGCATTGACCTCCTCCAAATAGCCGCGCCCGAAATAGGAGCGAGAGAGCCCGCGCCACAGCGCCGTCCAGGCCGAAACCAGAAAGTGCCATGAGTAGGAGAAGGCAACGCGGCGATCGTCTGGGTTCATCCAGGTACCTTTGGGCAGTCGGAACTCGGTGCCGTAGGCAGCTCCATCATTGATCATCTCCGATGGAATTAGCGTCTGAGTCATCATCACCCAAATGCCTGAGGTGAAGCTGACCTGGTGGGCGTTGTAGGTGTGCCAGCCCCAGCGGCTTGCGCCTTCGAAGTCGAGCCGCCAGCTGCCGTCTCCACGGATCGTCATCTCACAGGGTGAGTGCATGATCGTGTCGAGCTTCGCGAAATCCGATGGTACCCGAACATCTTCATGGGAATAAGGCACATCGACGAATCCGACCTGGCGGTACGTGCCTGGAATGGTCATCGCCTTGATACGATTTTTCAAGCCGAGACGACCATGCTCCACCGCTTCGTAGGCGAACTTCCAGTAAGCCTCAATACCTTCGTCGGCGACCACATCCTCCACCAGCTTGCGGATCATATGGCAGCCCGCGATACGGGTGCGTTCATCGAGCATCCAGTAGCGCGTGGTGCGCACCATGCGCTGGCTCTCATGCAGCCAGTCGCGGAACAGCGTGTCGTTTTCGCCGACCTTGCGGCATGTGATCGAGTAGCCGTCGCCGAAGCGCTGTACCTGGCCGGTCGCCATCGAACCGGGACCGACCGCGCCGGTATCGATCACATGAGTGACACCGCCGACCCAACCGATCAGCTCACCTTCCCAGAAAATGGGCACAATGGTGTGAATGTCGCAAGGATGGACATTACCGATCAGGCAATCGTTGTTGCAAAAGATATCCTTGTCACGGACACCTGGATTGGATTCCCAGTCGTTCTCGATCATGTACTTGATCGCCGCTCCCATGGTTCCAACATGGATGATAATGCCGGTTGACGTGAGGATCGAGTCACCAGCGGCGTTGTACAAGGTGAAGCACAGCTCGCCTTCCTGTTCTACGATAGGTGAGGCCGCGATCTTCTTCGCGGTTTCGCGCGCATTGACCACGCCGGCGCGCAGTCGTGAGAACAGCTTGTTGTACAGGATGGGATGGCCGTCGCGCAGCTCCATCTTTTCTAGGCCGGCATAGTGCCTGGTTCGCTTCGTCGCCTCCATCAGGCGGTCGCGGTGCTGCTTCAGGGTCTCTCCGCCGCGTACGATGCCGCGCGTCTCGGCATCATGGGCATTGATTCGAACATCGATATTCATGGTCTTGTTTCCTTGGGATTGTTTCTTTCGGGAGCGTTGTGCTTACACTTCCTTCAGGTGGAAGAGGCGATGGCCATCGAGGAAGGTCTCGAATCCGTCCGGAACCACAAAAGTCGTCGCGTCGGATTCAATGATCGCGGGGCCTGCCACGCGGTTGCCGGGGCGCAGCGCTTCCATCTTGTAGAGCCGGGCGTCGACCCAGCACTTCTTGCGGTAGAATTTGCGCGTGCCTAGAAACGCCTCGTTGGGAGGGGTCTCGTCTTCCAGCGGCTCCTTTGGAATTTTCGGTTTTGGGATGGACACTGTGCCGCGCATGATGGCGCCGGTAACCGAGTAGCCGAGTTCCGGCGAACGAGCGGATGCGGCATAGACACGGCCATACGTGGCGTTGAAGGCACCCACGAGCTTTTCCCAATCCTCTGCGGTTTCCGCAGACGGCAGTGGTGATTCGATCTCGAGGTCGTTGAGCTGGCCCCGGTACTGCATCCGGTAGCCGGGCTGTAGCGTGACCCGATCGGCGGCGTAGCCGTTGAGCTTGAACTCCTCCAGCACGTTGCGTGTTAGTTCTGTCCACGCCGCCTGCAACGTCTTCGCCGCCTGCTCACGCTGACCCGTCGTTGCATCCGGCGCAAGGTTGATATCGAGCGATTTGTCGTAGCGGTATTCGAAATCGGCTGCGGCACAGCCGAAAGCCGAGAAACCCGCGGCCCAGGCCGGCACGATGACATCCTCGAAGCCGAGCCCCTCGGTATAGCCGTAGGCATGCACAGGGCCGGCCCCGCCGTAGGAAAAGCACACGAAACTCTGCGGGCTGTAGCCTTTGCCCGAGATCATCGCGCGCAGATAGTTACGCAGGTCGGCGTCAAGCAACTCGATCACTCCTGCCGCGGCATCCTCAACTGAGAGGCCGAGCGGGTCGGCAATCTGGGTCTTGATGGCATCAACCGAACGCTGACGATCGAGCTTCAGCGCGCCGCCAAGGAAGTTGTCGGGGTTCAGATAGCCCAACACCATATGGCAGTCGGAGACCGTCGCCGTCGCGATGCCGCCATCCTTCCAGCACACGCCGACACGATAGCCAGCCGAGTCCGGACCGAGCTTGATCGCGTTGGTGTAGGGATCGACTCGGATGAAGGAACCAGCGCCGGCGCCGACCGAATCCATCGCGACCAGCGGCAGGGACAGCACCAGCCTAGCCATGTCGGGGTCGTTCTTGATGGTCAGTTCACCCTGCGTGATCAGCGCCACGTCGAACGACGTGCCACCGATGTCTGAACAAGCGATGTTGTGATAGCCCAGCACCTCGCCGAGGTATTTGGCGCCGATCACGCCGCCGATCGGGCCGGAGACGATGGTGCGGGCCAGCTCCTTCGCCGTCCAGGCGATGGTGCCACCATGCGTCGCCATCACGCGCAAATCGAATTTCGTGCCGTGTTCCTTGAAGGCGTCGGAGATCTTCTTCAAGGTTTGACGTGACGGCTCGGCCGCGTAACCCTCCAGGATCGTCGTGTTGGTACGGTGCGATTCCTTGCGCACCGGATAATAGTCAACCGATGCGAAGACCGGGATGGACTTGCCGCTATGTGCGACTTCCTCCAGTACGATATCACGTACGCGACGTTCGTGGTCGGCATTCTTGTAGGAATGCAGCAAGCTGATTACAATTCCCTCGACATCGGCGGAGATCAGTTCGCGGGCGGCGGTGCGGGCGCTCTCCTCGCGCAGCGGGATAACCACCCTGCCCGCCATGTCGATGCGCTCGACGACGCCGCGCGTCAGATTGCGCGGCACCAACGGCGGATCATAGCGATGGGTGTTGAGGTGGATTCGATCCTCATAGGCATAGCCGAGATGGGATTGCACGGCTCGACCCATGCGATGGAAATCTTCCATACCTCGGTTGACGATCAGGCCGCACTTCAAGCCCTTGCGCTGCACGACGCGATTCAGCATCGCCGTGCCGGAATAGACTCCGGTCTGGAGCTGCTTCAGGGCGTCGGTGAGCGGTAGCCCCCAGTTTCCGAGGCCGTCTTCGCTAGAGGCGATTAGCCCGATGCTTTCGTTCTGCGGGGTACTTTGTGCCTTGCCGACCACGAATTCGCCGTTGACATCGACAAAGAACGTATCAGTCATCGTCCCCCCGGCATCAATGCCGAGAACCTGGACGTTTCGCGCGTTAGGGATATGGGTATCCACCGCTTTCCTCCTGATTGCTGCCGGCATCTGATGGGCCGGATCGATCACGAGGAAAGCAATCTGTATGCCAACATACGGCAAGAAAGAATACTTAGCGCGATCAGCGCCTTACCGCATATGCTCAGTCGCTGTGTTGCGCCCGCAAATGTCCGTCATCCGGACGTTCGAACGCTTGACCGCCCAGACGGCGGACGATACGGCGTGGTGTCCTGGAATAGGATATGCCATATTCGGCAAGCCGCACATATAGCGTCGAACGCGCAATGCCGAGACGCCGTGCCGTTTCCGTCACGTTGCCCCGGCACTCGTGCAGCTGGGCCAGAATTGTCGAACGCTCTGCGGACTTCAGGTTACCGGCGTCCGGTAATACTCCTGCCAAGGAGGCAGACGGCTGCGGCCTGACCCGTGACGCGGCGACAATTTCGGGCGGCAGATCGTCGACGCCGAGGCGGCCGGACTCGTTGAGCGTCACCATAGCATCGATAACATTGCGCAATTCACGAACATTGCCAGGCCAGTGGTAGCTACGCAGCAAGATAAGCGCATCCACATTAAAGGTCGGTGTTGGTCGTCCCAACCGCGCCGCCGTAGCGGCAGCAAAATGCTCCGCCAGTAGAAGAAGGTCATTGTGCCGTTCACGCAACGGAGGAATCCGGAGGCGCGCTGCCGCGATCCGGTAGTAGAGATCCCGCCGAAACCGTCCCGCCTCTACTTCGGCGAGCAGATCGCGGTTGGTCATCGACAGAATACGGATGTTAACTTGACGGGCTTTGTGATCACCGATGCGGTAGACCACTCCGTCCTCCAGCACCCGCAACAGGTAGGATTGGAGGTCGAGCGGCATCTCACCGATTTCGTCTAGGCATAGCACGCCGCCATCTGCCTTCTCGATTTTGCCGACGTAGCCATTTTCATCAGCGCCGGTGAACGCACCCTTGGCATATCCGAACAACTCGCTGGCGATCAGGTCGCGCGCCATGCCACCGCAGTTCATTGGCACGAACGGTCCCTTGGCCGACGGGCTTGCCCCTTTGATCGCGCGGGCGAATAACTCCTTGCCGACGCCGGTCTCACCTTCGATCAGAATTGGCAGTGTATTCGGCGCGAGCTTACGCGCGCGCTCGCACGCCTCACGTATCGGCGCACTCTCGCCCAGGATCTGCTCGAACCCAACCGAGATCTCGGTATATGATTGGGTCCTCGCCATCGTAGTCGTTCTACTCCGGGTCTGGTGCAGGACGATCAGGCATCCGACATCTGTATCGTTGTTCTTCACGATCTCTAGGCTGGCATTGGGGAATCGGCGCCGGCAGTTGCTCTCCCAGCTTTGCGACAGGCTGACGCCGATCATCTGGCGAAGTTCTTGAGAAAGGGTATTAGACGCCTGAGCATCCATCCGATGACGGGCCTTCTGCGTAGCATGCACAACAACACCACGGCGATCGACAACCAGAATATCTTCGCTGAGCCAGAGCGACCGCTTCGAGACGAAATGCCGCAGCAGGACTTCGTGCTCGAGCTTAGCGGCCCGACCGAGCGATGCTTCTATCTCCTGGCCGAGCGCCACAGCGAGAGCCAAACTCTGAGGATTGAATGCAGATGCCGGTCCAGAGATGTCCACGACCCCGAGCAGTTGGCCATCGATCGGATGGCGCACTGGGCTGGCGGCACATACCCAACGCTGCACATCCTCACAGAAATGTTCCACCCCGAGAATCTGCACTGGCTTTATACTCGCAAGAGCGGTACCGATTGCATTGGTACCGATGACGTCTTCTTCCCAGCGACCACCGATCTCAAGGTGGTTGCGTCTTCCATCTTCGATGACATGCGGATCGCCCGCAGTTTCTATGATGAAGCCGCTGGTGTCAGCCAGGACCATCATAGACTTGGCTTCTGCAAGGAAAAGATCGGATCTTTCAACCGCCGGACGAGCGGCGGTCAACAAATCGGCGTTCTGGGTTCGAAGCCGAAAGACCTCGGCCTCGCTAGCGTAAGGTGCCTCGCGTTGTCTCGTATTGACGCCGGCTCTCCGTGAACGCGCCCAAGATGTGGCAATAGTTTGAGATAGAAACTGACCGGGAGATAACTGGCCGTTCGCCAGAAATTTCTCCCAAGCCAATCGGATCATGGGCTGCCGATGCATCTTGTAATCCTCCCGTCCAACACAACAACGCCTACCTCACAGGCTCCGCGTTCTCCGGACGGCGGAAGAGGGAAAATCGCGTTTGAGCCGTGAAGGCGCCGGCCAAGCTTGTTCAACGGACTTGGCTCCGCCAAGCTTTTCGAAGAGTGATGCTACGTGATCGGTGATGAGATTCCAACTCCGTCTTGGATGGATAATTGATTCCGGCAGCATCAGCCAGCGCCATGAGATTCTTTTGTCGCATCTGGGCGAGCGCGACGGCCCGATCAGCCAACCTGAACCGCCCGGCCGGTCGTAGCAGCGGTTTTAATCATATCCTGTGACCCCCTGGCGTCTCGCCGGGCGCAGCCAACGTCTCCCGCCCCCTCTCGTCCGAAGTTACCGTCCGGCCCGGTCGTGATAGCCGCGGCGGCGCTTGCGGCGGGCCGGCGCCGGCGGCGCTTCGGCCTCTTCGGCATTGACCATCTGGCGCGGCCGCCCTGGCCCTCGCCCCGGTTCCGGACGATACAACGGGCGGACCTGCCTCACGCAGCGGCGCGAGGCCCTTCAGCCCAAACGGCCGCCGCCGCGAGCGATGCGTCACCTCGACCGCGATGTCGGCGACAACGAGTTGGTCGAGAAGCCGGATCGCGTTCTTGACCGCGATGCCGAGGCGGGCGGCGAGCGTCGTCGCCGAAACCACCTTGGTTGCCGCCAGCAACTCAATGACGGCGACGGCGTGCGAGGATTTGCGACGGGAGGCAACGGCGCGGCAGGCCGCAAACCACGCCCACTCCAGCGCCAGCAGCAGATCGAGGCCCGCCTCTGCCTCACGCGCCAGGGCCCGCAGAAACACCGGGGTCCAGAGTTGTACCGCGAGCAGCGCCTCGGCGCTCTGGACCTCCCTTTCCTGATCGAAATCCGGCGCCACTAGCCATTGATGGAGCACGAGCGCGGTGCGGGCAGCCTTGAAGATCGCCCCGCGCTCGGCGATCGCAGCCTCGGGTCCATGCGCAAGCGCAGCTCCTCGATGATCGCCGCGAGATGCCAGGGATCGATCAGCTCGCCATCGGCTGCGGCCTGCTGGCGCACCGCCTCCAGCCGCGCCCAGTTAAGAAACGGGGTGGCTGGCCAGCGCCTGATCGAGACGGGCCATCGCGGCGGAGGCATCGGCGACGGCACTGGCTGGCTAGCGCCGACGTCTTACCGCCGCCATCCCCAGGCAGCGCCATCAGCGGCGAGCGGCCCAAGCCGGGCCGGCACGTCAGTATCCCGCCTCCCGCTGGTGGCGGACCGCGAGGATATAGACCGCGTCATCGACCGGCTCATGGCGATAGAGCACGACATAGCCGGCATCTCCGAACGGTATTATCAGTTCGCGCAACTCCGGGGTGTCCGGGACAGGTCTGCCGAGCGCGGGATGAATTGCAAGCTGTGAGAACCGCTGCGCGATCACGCGAGCTGCCCGCCGGGCCGCTTCGAGGCTGCGTTGGCGCAAATAGTGCCGGCACCGCTCGAGATCCCGCACGCCCCCTTCGGTGACGATTATTCGTGGCACTCAGGCGGCTCTGCCTCGGCATCACTCCCCCAGGAGGTCAACCACGCTTGCACTTCCTCGCCGGTCAGGTGGCGGCCAGTATCCTGGAAGGCCGACCAGGAGGCCAGAGCTTCCTGGCGGAAGCTCTCGCGCGCCTCCTCACGAACGACGTAGTCGCGGATGGCCTCACGCATGATCCAATGCGCCGAGCGCCGCCGGAGTTCGGCGAGCCGGCGGATCCGGCTGGCAAGATTGTCATCGAGTTTGATCGAGGTGATCATCGGCGATTATTACCCAGTAGTACTTCTTGCCACCATAGCTATCATGCGATCCGCTGTCGAGGCATCGGGTGGCCGCGTCACTCCCCATCGCCGCGCCTAGTGCTCTGACTCATTCGGAGGATGCGGACAGTCTGTTGAGCTTGGCCAGGATGGAGGCGGCGGATGCCTTCCAGACGAATGGCTTGGGCTTGGCGTTGTGTTCGGCGAGGTAGCGGTTGACAAGGCTGTTCATGTGTGGACATCGGGTAATCGCGGCGAGGACATAGATCGTCCATGATGCTGCGAGCCGGGCTTTGTCGTCCGGCGACTCACATCATGGGAGGCGGTTGGATGACCAGATTTGTTGGTTTGGACGTTTCACAGAAGCTGACGTCAATTTGTATTGTTGACGAGACTGGTCGTCGACTATGGCGGGGTCAATTGTTGATTTGCGCTGAGATCTGACCCGGGAGAGGCGGAAATTTTCATTGAGAATTGACCCATGTTTTGACCCTTCCCCTGGCTTTTTGGTCGGGGGATCGAGGAGTGATCGACATGGCGTTATTAAGCGTAATCCGTCGCTGGCATTTCCGGCAGCATATCCCGATCCGCGAGATTGAACGGCGAACGGGCTTGTCGCGGAACACGATCCGCAAATATCTGCGGGCGGACAGTACAGAGCCCGAGTTCAAGGTTCCTGACCGGCCGAGCAAATTGGACCCGTTTGCCGACAAGCTGGCGACCTGGCTGCTCCAGGAGGCCGGCAAGTCGCGCAAGCAGAAGCGTACGACGAAGCAGTTACATGCTGATCTGAGTGCCCTGGGCTATGAAGGTTCGTATGCCCGGGTCGCCGCGCTCGCCGCACCTGAATGGCAAGATCGAACGGGCGCAGCGGACCGTGCTGGAGGAGTTCTGGGCAACCGTTGATCCACGTGCGCCGGACACCGCGGATCGGCTGGCCGAGTGGGTGCACCACTACAACTGGCACCGACCGCACGAAGCCCTGGGCGGTCTGTCCCCGATCGATCGGATCTGCGAGCGCATTCCCAAGACCCCGATCCGGGCCGAAGTGGAGGACAGCTACGACCCAGCCAAGGAACGCGTCCAGATCCGCGAGCATGCTCTGGACATTGCGTTACAATCGTTGAAATGATGTCTGCGAACGGCACACGTCATTCCATCAAAGGCCAACCGCAAAGCGCCGCGCTCCTATGGCAAAGACCTCTACAAAGCCCGCAGCCTGATCGAAATTTTCTTCTGCAAGCTCAAGCAGTTTCGAGCGCTCGCCACTCGTTACGACAAAACCGCCCGGAATTTCCTCGCCGCCGCGGTCATCTGGCTCAATTGATGACAGGCTCTAAATCTCACCTGCGTCTCGTGCTGCCAGTTGCCCAATTGCCGACCAATCCAATCCCTCTCCGCCATTGGCAAGGAGGGTTAGAAAGCGATCGCGGAGCAGACTCGCCAACGGCATTGGCACCCGGAGTTCGCCGGCGGCAGAAAGGGCAAGATGAATATCCTTCAGGCCAAGCGGTGCGATGAAGCCCGGCGGCTGGTATTTCCGCTCGGCGATCAACTCGCCATAGGTTTTATAGACCGGGGCGCTGAATAGGGTGGAAGTCAAAATCTCCAGATATTGTCGCTGATCGACCCCGCCCTTCGCCACCAGCGCCATCGCTTCACCCAATGCCTCTATTACCGAAGCTATGAGGAAATTCCCACTCAGCTTGACGAGGTTAGCGGACTCCGCGGGCTCGCCAAGAATGAAGCTTTTCTTCCCAATCGCCTGGAATATCGGCTCGGCATGGGCAATGGCGTCCCGCGGCCCGGCCGCGACGACGAAGAGCTGTGCCGCCGCTGCCGCATCCGGCCGGCCGAACACGGGCGCGGCAACGTAGCATTGTCCGGATGTCTCATGCGCTGCCGCAAGCTTGCGCGAGAGGGCGACACTGATGGTGCTGGCCGAAATATGCAGTGCGCCTTTGGCAAGGGCAGCGAGTATGCCGTGTGCGCCAAATACAATCTCCTCCAGGGCATCGTCATCAGCCAGCATCGTTACCACCGCATCGCCCTGGCAGGCTTCTGCAGGAGTGGCCGCACGCCGTGCACCAAGCCTCTCTAGAGCCGCAGCCTTAGCCGCTGTGCGGTTATAAGCCACAACCTCATGCCCGGCCTTAAGCAAATTCGCCGCCATGCCGGTCCCCATCTGTCCTAAGCCAATGAATCCGAGTTTCATGCTGCTGCTCGCTTTCTCACTGCTTTTATATCTCGCCTGCACACGTTGCCGCGTCGGCCTCTGGGCAGGCACCCCTCAACGCGCATCCCTATCGATTTATCAAAACACGTCTCGGTCTCGTCCATGCGGCGATTTCTACATCAACCGGAACTGCCCCGTCCCGCCTTCCCGGCGGTACGTCTTGTCATAATTTCCTCCCCGCTCTCATTGCCGCCCCTCGGTAGTTTCGTGAGTGAAGGCGTAATGCTCAGTCAACGCCAATCCGTTCCTTCAGACAATCCCTGATCCGCGATGTGCTGGTAACGTAAGAGGGGTTCTAAAAATAAGGTCAAAGGGCTTGGTCGAAGCAACGCTATTGTGAAAAACCGGCGGATTGCAGCGACGGGAGGGAGTGCCTGATGTGAGTTATTGCGATAGCGCAGCGGCGCTACAATATTCCCTGCAAACATGGTTATACCCTGTGCCACAGCGGCACGCGCACTGGACAACGGCACATGTTGCGCTTTATGCACCCGCCGCGCGGCCCGCGGGAGCAGCATGGGTATCATCACCCACGGGACGATCGACGCATGTCGGCACACCACAGCGGTAAGGCCCGGCGCTTGGGTTGTATAATATGGGGTGTTGCCTTTGAAAGCCCTGTGATGAACCGCACCTTACACTGTGCGTGTCCATCGGGCACGCGCTGCAACGATAATGGAATGACTTAGGAGAATAGCGACTGATGCCAGGAAGAGCCGGGTGCGGGAAAGCCGCCTGCCCGGAGCTGTGAAGGGCAGAGCCGAATGCCGAGCTACTCGACCAGGACCCGGTTCGGCCTCGACGGACAGAATGGCTTATGGCTGCGGGAGTCTGGCGAAATGTTCTTCAAGCTTTCCGCGGCACTTCGCGGCGATGTACAACTCTGTCCATACAAATTTCAGATATGGCCCTGAAGGGAAGAACCTATGGAAGTTCCGCGGCGTCTTGTTGTGACCGGACTGGGGGCGGGTTTGGGCGGGCTGGGGTTTTCGCGACGGTCAGCGCGGGCGGCAGGAAAGCCGGTCCGTATCGGCGTCCTTACCGATCTCTCCGGCCCCTATCGCGACACCAGCGGGCCGACCTCGGTCGCCTGTGTGCGCCAGGCGGTGGCGGATTTCGCATCTGCGGGAGGGGGTCTCAATGTCGAGGTGCTCGCCGCCGACCATCAGAATAAAGCGGATATCGGGGCCGGTATCGCGCGCGGCTGGATCGATACCGAGGGCGTGGACGCGATCGCCGATGTGCCCAATTCCTCGGTGGCGCTCGCGGTCGCCGAAATCGTCCGTGAGAAGGACAAGGTTCTCCTCGAGGCGAGCGCGACCACGGTTGCGCTCACCGGGGCGCAATGCAGCCCGAACACGGTGCTGTGGAGCCTCGATACCTATCTGCTCGGCCAGTCAACCGGTGGCGCGATGGTAAAATCCGGTGGCGATACCTGGTTCTTCATCACCGCCGATTACACGTTCGGTCATTCGCTTGAAGAGCAAACCGCGCGGGTAGTGGCGGCGAGCGGCGGCAAAGTGCTCGGGCGGTCGCGCTATCCCTTCCCCGCGACCAGCGATTTCTCGGCGTATATGGCAGCGGCGCGGGCGAGTGGCGCCAAGGTTCTGGGTCTTGCCAATGCCGGGGCCGATCTCGTCAACTCCATCAAGGAGGCGCATGAATTCGGCCTCACCCGGGTTGGGATGCGGATCGCGCCGCTGGAGATGTTCCTCACCGATGCCCATGCGTTGGAACCGGCGGAGTCGGCGGGCCTCGTCTGTTCAGCGACTTTCTATTGGGATCTCAATGACCGCACGCTGCAGATTCCGACGGAAGCCGGCCGGGGATTCCGATTTGATGTCGGCCAGCGTTCCGATTTGAAGCCGGCCACCATTCCGATTTAATTCCGGCCACCTGGCGGGGATTTTTCAGCGTTTTCGGCTGGGTCAGCAACTCGGGCAACTGTCCTCTCGTTACCATCAACGAGGAGGGCTGGATGCCGGCGAAGAGAGAGCTGACGATGCGGCAGATACGACAAACCTTACGGCTGGCCAGTGACGGCATCAGCGCCAGGGCGATGGGGCGGATGCTGGGCGTGGCGCGGAGCACGATCCAGGACAATCTGAAGCGGGCGCAGGCAGCGGGGCTGGCGTGGCCGTTGCCGGCCGACCTCAGTGATGCGGTTTTGGAGGAGCGGCTGTTTGCCCGCAGCGGCGCGCCGCGGGGGGTGCGCCGGCGCGCCGAGCCGGTCTGGAGCGAGCTGGTCTGCGAGTTCAAGCGCCCGGGCGTGAACCTGATGGTGCTGTGGGAGGAATATCGCGCCGGGCATCCGGAAGGGTACAGCTACAGCCGGTTCTGCGATTTGTTCAGGGAGTTCGAGGCACGGCTGTCACCGGTCATGCGCCAGGAGCACCGGGCGGGCGACAAGGTGTTCGTCGATTATTCCGGCAAAAAGTTGGGCATCACCGATCCCGCAACTGGCATCGTGCGCATGGCGGAGATTTTTGTCGCGGTGCTGGGCGCGTCGAACTACACCTACGCGGAGGCGAGCTGGACCCAGACGCTGCCGGATTGGATCGGCGCGCATAGCCGCATGTTCCGGTTTTTTGGCGGCGTGCCGCGGCTGATCGTGCCGGATAATCTGAAGTCCGGCGTCAACAAGGCGTCGTTCTACGATCCAGAGATCAACCTGAGCTATGGCCGGATGGCCTCGCATTACGGTGTTGGTGTTTTGCCGGCCCGGCCGCGGCGCCCGAAGGACAAGGCGAAGGTGGAAGCCGGTGTCCGCTTTGCCCAGAGCTACATTCTGGGCCGGTTGCGCCAGCAGACTTTCTTCTCTCTGGCTGAAGCCAACCAGGCGATTGCCGGCATGGTGGAGCGGATCAACGCGCATGTCATGCGCAGGCTCGGCGTCAGCCGGCGGCATTTGTTCGAGACGATCGAACGCCAGGCTTTGGCGGCATTGCCAGAGACCGACCATGAGTTTGCGGAGTGGGGTTTTGCCCGCGTCTCGCTGGATTATCATGTCGAGGTCTGCGGCTTTTTCTACTCGGTGCCGCATCAGCTGATCCGCCAGCAAGTCGATACCCGCGCCACCGAGCGGATGGTTGAGATCTTCCACCAAGGCAAGCGGGTCGCGGTGCATCAGCGCCGCTATGGCGGTCCAAGGCACGGCACTGCCCCTGAGCATATGCCGAGCGCGCACCGGCGCTACGCCGCATGGACGCCGGAGCGGTTCCGCTCATGGGGCGCATCGATCGGCCCGCAGACCGAGGGGCTGATCATCGCCATCCTCGCCAACCGGCCGCATCCGGAACAGGGGTTTCGGACATGCCTTGGCATCCTGCGGCTGTTCAAGGAGTTGGACCGTCCGCGCGCCGAGGCGGTGGCGGCCCGAGCGGTCGCCTTTGGCGCGTTCAACTACAAGAGCATTGCCTCGATCATCGCCAGCAAGCTCGACCAGACGGCCAGCCCGCCAGATGAGGCGCAGGCGGTGCTGACCCACGGCAATCTGCGCGGCGCCGAATATTTTCACTGATTTCCACTGAAAGGAACAAGCATGCTCACCCACCCGACCCTCGACCTGCTGCTCAAACTCGGCCTGCACGGCATGGCCAAAGCCTTCAAGGACCTCGACGCCCGGCCGGAGGTTGCCGGTTTGGCCCATGCCGAATGGCTGGCTTTATTGCTCGAGCACGAGGCCACGTTGCGACAGCAGAAACGCTTCGAGAGCCGCGCCCGCGCGGCCAAATTGCGCCAGTCCGCCAGCGTCGAGGATGTCGATTACCGCGCCCCGCGCGGCCTCGACCGGGCACAGTTCCTGAAACTCGCCAGCTGTGACTGGGTGCGCGCCCGGCATAATCTGCTCATTACCGGCCCCTGCGGGGTCGGCAAAAGCTGGCTGGCCTGCGCGCTGGGCCAGAAGGCTTGCCGCGAGGATCTCTCGACCGCCTATCACCGGGTGCCGCGGCTGTTCTCTGCCCTGGCGCTGGCCCGCGCCGATGGCCGTTACGCCAGAACACTGCGCCAGATCGCCAGGCTCGACCTGTTGATTTTGGACGATTGGGGCCCCGAGACCCTGAACGCGGACCAACGCCGCGATCTGCTGGAAATTATCGATGACCGCCACGAGATGCGCTCCGTCATCATCACCAGCCAAGTGCCGGTCGAGCGCTGGTACGAAATCATCGGCGATCCCACCATCGCCGACGCCATCCTCGACCGCCTCGTCCACAACGCCTACCGCATCGAACTCACCGGCGAGAGCCTCCGTAAAAAGCGCGATCCGGCACCGGCCCACGCCCGAACTTGACCCAAAACAAGGACACGATAATCATTCAACCAGACCCAACCGAAGACGCTCAGGTGGCCGGCTTCAAATCGGAACCCCGGCCGGCTTCAGTTCGGAAGCAGTGGCCGGCTTCAAGTTGGAATGCATGGCCGACTTCATCGGAATCCGCACGCACGCGGCGATTTGCACGCAAAATCGTCGCGCGGACGCCGCAGAACTGGCCGAACATGCTGCATGCCAGCGCCTATGCGGTGACGCTGCATTATCTCAAGGCGGTGGCCGCGCTCGGGATGGCGCGCGCGAAAGCGAGCGGACGGGGAGTGGTCGCGCAGATGAAGGCGATGCCGACCGATGATGACGCCTTTGGCGCGGGCGCGATCCGCGCCGACGGGCGGGGGTTGTTTCCGGCCTATTTGTTCGAGGTGAAACCGCTGGCGGCGCGCCAGCAGCCCTGGGATCTTTACACGCTGCGGGCCGAGACTCCTGCCGCCCAAGCGGTCCATCCGCTCGGCTTCGATGGCTGCCCGCTCGGGCGATGATGCCCAAGCGCGGTCAGGCGCCGGTCTCATCACGCAGGGCGATCAGCATCTGGCCGAGGCCGAAGACGGTTCCCTTGCCGAGATGGATCCAGCTCACGGCCACGAGCAGGGGCCGTAACGGCCCCGGGCCGTGCGGCAGAGCGAGCGCGCCGGTGATGCGGCGCAGCTCCACTTCCTGTTTTCGTGCGCCGGAATAGCGCAGAAGATCGAGTGGCCGGCCGCGCCACGGGGTGGCTTGGGTGACACCACGGCAGGCGGGAGCGAGGGCAAGGAGGGCATGGTGTCAACGGCGGATCAAAACCAGGCCGGCGCATATGCATTTCATGATTACCGCGCCGGGTTATCAGCGCTTGGTCACCCACACTTTCGTCGGCGATGATCCCTGGCTCTCCACGGACGCCGTGTTCGGCGTCAAGGCATCCCTGATCGCTCCGTTCGAGCCAGCGACAGACGGGCGCACACGCTGGCGCTCGCCCGTCGATTTCGTCTTCCTGTGAGGGCAGAGCCGAATGGCCGAGCTACTCGACCACGACCATAGGTCATCTCGACTCCCAGACTTGCCGCCAGGCTGCGAATTCCGATGGGCGGATTCGATAGCGGGCAAAATTACCTTCATGCAGACCTATCAGCTCGCCCTCGGCGATCTCGGCGAAGCGCTTGTGGTCGCCCGGGTCGATCTCCTTCTTTGACCACGCTGCTATTCTTGCCACGGCATCCTTCCGACCCACGCGAGCCCGAACGAGTTCGGCGATGAGCTCGCGAAGCTGTTCGCGGTAGCGAAGCCGGAAGGGATCGGGTTCACCGAGAGATTGGCGAACGGCGGCATAGCGCGCGGCCGAGCGCTCATAGGCCCAGATGAAGACGTCCTTCAAGAGATCAATTTTGTTCAGTTCATAAACACCGAGCACGGCCTCCGTGTAGGTCTGCCGGGGCACGTCGATGAACGAGAGCGGGGACAAGTTATGCTTGATGAGCGGGATGTTGGCTGCAAGGCGTGACACGCGCTTGTTCACATCGTCGAAGGGCTGCAGATATGGAAGCTGCACCATCACGAAGAACGCTTGCTCAAAGGGGTCGCTGATCGCGGCAGCAGTTGCCAGGATCTGATCGAAGCTTTCCTCAATGAGCTGCGGCACCTCCAGCGGATGGAAGGCGGAGCGTTCGATGCCGATGGCGATGTAACGTAGCCTGCCGGCCGCCGAAGGATCGGCGAGGAGGTTGTTGGCGAGAAGCGCGTGGAGATTGAGGAGGGTGTAGCGGTTGAAGCCGATGTCGTCGGCCGCGCCGACCAGGAACTCGATCGCGTCCTTGTGATTCAAGATCATCTGCGCCTCGAGATGCACACGGCCGACAGCCTCTTCGCCCAGCTCGATGAGGCGTTTCGTGTCGAGGAGGGAGTAGGTGTTGCCTTCGAGGCGGCTCGAATTCCAGGAAAGATCGATCAACAGCCTGCTGAGGATCAGTTTGGCATAGGTGCCTGCAGGCTGTTCGGCGATTTGTGGGCGACCAACGGTCGCCAGATGCGCGCGGTCCTGCGGCGTCAAGTAGAAGGAAACGTTCGGCCGATAGCGGTCGAGGAACTTACGATCGTAGCCGACCGGCTTGCGAGCTTCCGGTGCCTGACGGACGTAATCGCGGATCGCTGTTCCCACTTCAGATAGAGGAATGATAGGTTCTTTGGTGTCTTCCCGCGCGACCGCGTTGATGGCTGTATCGGGCATCCGGTATCGCGCCCACCGCCCTTCGCCGTCCATGACGATGCGATTTCGGGTGACGAGATGCTTGAGCCGGTATTGGAGGGTGCGTGGCGGGATAGGCGCTGCCAGGGCGCGCAGAATCTCCGGCGCCGATACCCCGTTGGGGTTGCGTCGTACGACCTCTTCGATTGCCGCTAGTGCTTCCTCTGGGATCTGGTTCGCCAAAGCGGCCTTTCCTGCACATAGAATCTAGGCGCAATAATGGCGAATATATGCGCAAGAATCAAGGATAAGCGCAGCATTGGAGTCTAGGCGCAAATATAATTGCGCCTAGACTCGCTTAAGGGGCTTCGGACTTGGTTCCGATACTGGCGGCGTGTCCGGCTCCCTGCGAACCAGGACGTGACGGGTCCGGCGCACCACGGCGTCGAGATGCGCCATCGCCTCTTCGAGGGCGGTGTAGTCGAAGGCCCGGCGCTCGATTGGGGTCAGGGGCGGCAACGGCGGCGGCGCAATGTCGGCCTCTTCCGCCTCGCTGGGTTGGCGTGGGTGGCCGGGACCGCGGTTCGGATCGGGCCGATAGGGCAGGCGCACCACCTCACGCAGCGGCGCCAGACCTTTGAGCCCGAACAGGCGCCGCTTGGAGCGATGCCCGCTTCGACGGCGTCTTCGTGCTGCGCTCCAACGCCCGGATTTCACCGCTGCAGGCGGTGCTCCGCTACCGGGACCTGCAGAATGTCGAACGGTTGTTCCGTGTCGCGAAGGCGACGATGCGCACCCGGCCAATCTACCATTCCTCCGACGCCGCCATCCGCGGCCAGGTGTTCTGCTCTTTCCTCGCCCTGATCCTGCACCAGGCGCTCGACGAAAGACTCCACCAGGCCGGCAAGCGCGTCGAATGGGCCGATCTCCTGCGCGATCTCGACCGGCTGCAGCACGGCGAAATCAGCCAGAACGGCAAGCGCTGGCAGGTCCGCACCGAAGCCGGCGTCGCGGCGGCCACAGCCTTCAAGGCCGCCCGCATCGCACTGCCGCCCCGTCTTCAGACCCCGCAGCAAGCCGCAGCCTGATCCGCCATTCAATCCGTCCTGTAGTGCCACATTCCAGACCTGCGCCCGATTTCGCACGTCTATTCAATTGCTTAGGAAAACACGCTGTTTAACTGGGGTCATCCTGCGACCCCCTGCGACCGGCGTTGCCGGCAAAGCGTTCCAAGCCGTTGGCGTGGCACCGCCGCCGAACATCCGCGACGCCGCTCCCCAGCCATCCCCCTGATCATCCTTCTCCGGGCAAACGTGGTGCTAAGGCCCCGCCGCACGCCCGTAACTCACTGACTATCAAGAAGTTTTGAGAACTGGCTGTTAAACTCGGGTCTGGACAACCCGCCGGGCATGTTCGCTTTCCTCTGTGTCAGATCGCCGATGGCTTCCGCCGAGAGGTGAACAGTCTCATGCCTGCCACACGCTGCCCGCAGCGTGTGGCAAAGGCGATGCGGCGCGCCGTCAGCGGAGCGGCAGCACCGAGGCGCTCGCGCCACGATCGGCGATGATCCCGCCGATTGCCCGCTGCGATGTCGCTTCGTTCTGGAACGGTTTTACGTTCTGCATGTAAATTAGGCAGCAAACTCGAAGAAATGAGCTGAAATTAGTAATTTCTCCACGCTCTTCGGCGAGCTCATCATAGAGTTTTTCAATGAAGTGGCTCGTCGTCATATGTTCGTTATTGGCAATTTCTTGGATGACCTGCCAGAACATGTTTTCGAGCCGGAGCGTCGTCACAACCCCATGAATCCGCACCGAACGGGTCCGCGATTCATAGAGAATGGGATCGGAGGAGGCATATATTTTGCACATCGCACGGTGGTCTCCCAGGGTTACATCCAGGGTTAGGTCGTTTTGCGGGCGAGACGCCGCTCGTGCACGCCGGCCTCTTGCCTTGCGACAATCGGCCAGCGCGCCGCCGAGAGCCTAGCCGCTCATATCGCCCCCTGCTTCATCTGTTCGGCGATGAAGCGGCTTTGACGTATGGCAAGGGTCACGATCGTCAAGGTCGGGTTTTCCGCAGCCCCCGTGGTGAATTGCGATCCGTCGGAGATGAAAAGATTTTTGACGTCGTGGGTCTGGCCAAATTTATTGCACACGCCGTCACGTGATTTGTCGCTCATCCGACAGGTGCCGAGGTTATGGGTGGAGGGATAGGGCGGCACGAGATAGACGTCCTTGGCACCCGCCGCCTGATACACCGCCGTCCCTTGCGCGAAGGCATGGTCGCGCATCGCGACGTCGTTCGGATGATCATCGTAATGCACATTGGGAACCGCAAGGCCGAATTGGTCTTTCGTCGTGTCATTGAGTGTGACGCGATTGGTCTCGCGTGGCATGTCCTCGCCGACGATCCACATCCCGGCGGTATTGGCGTATTGATCGAGCGCGTTGGTAAACGCGCGCCCCCACGCGCCAGGGTCGAGAAACGCGGCATAGAAGGGAAGCCCGAGCGAAATCGTCTCCATGTGATAGCCGCCGACGAAGCCGCGCTTGGGATCGAGCCGCGCCTCGTCGCCAACGATGCCGGCCATCGTCGTGCCCTTGAACATTTCGACGCGGTTGGGAAAGGTCGCATAAACCGAGGCGGTGAGGTGGCGCATGTAATTTCGCCCGACCTGACCAGAGCTGTTGGCGAGACCGTCGGGGAACATGGCGGACGCGGAGAGCAGGAGAAGGCGCGGGGTCTCGATCGAGTTCGCGGCAAGCGCGACGACGCGCGCGCGCTGGCGCTGCAGATTGCCCTCGCCATCGACATAAAGAACGGCGGCGGCCTTGCCTTGCGCGTCATGCTCGATCCGCACCACCTGTGCCTTGGCGCGCACCTCGCATTTGCCGGTTGCCAAGGCTTTTGGAATCTCCGTGTAAAGCGTCGACCATTTCGCCCCCGTCCGGCATCCTTGGAAGCAAAAGCCGCGCTGGTAGCAATGGGTTCGACCATCACGCGGCTCGGAGTTGATCGCCATCCTGCCGGTGCTCACTTCCTTATAGCCGAGCTTGCTCGCGCCGTTATAAAGAACCTTGAAATTATTATTGCCGGGAAGCCCGGGGATGCCATTGGTGCGTGTCACACCCATTTTTTTCTCGGCGAGATCATAAAACGGGTCGAGATCGGTGCGCGTTATTGGCCAATCCAAGAGATTGGCGCCGGGAATATCGCCATAGACGGTGCGGGTCTGGAATTCATGCGGCTGAATGCGCAGGCTCGCTCCCGCCCAATGCACCGTGGTGCCGCCGACGGTCTTGCACACCCACGCCGGAAGTGTGGGAAAATCCTTGGCCACACGCCAGGTGCCCGATGTCGTTCGCGGATCAAGCCAAGCAAGCTGCGTAAACGAGGGCCATTCATCGGCGATGAAATCGGTCTGCGTGTGCCAATCACCGGCTTCCAACAACACGACTTTGATGCCTTGCTGCGCAAGTTCGTTAGCGAGCGTGCCGCCGCCAGCTCCCGAACCGATGATCACGACGACGCTGTCATCGTTTTTTTCGAACTGGATTTTGTTGGTATTTTCCTGGTCCATGTCTGCCTCCCTGATCGCGGTTTCGCGTTTGTTCAATCATCCTTGGGGATGGGGCCGCTCGCCGATGGCGGCGGATCTGGGAGCCATTTGAGATCGTTGAAACCCGTATACAAATACCCTGTATCGCCCGCCTCTCCACCATAGCCGAAATGCTTGAAAGCAAGAGGGTTGTTGTAGAGCGTGTTCACCGAAGTGACGCGGAGATATGAGAAGAACGGCGTCCCTTCGAGGGCACGGACATCGATCTCCTGCAAGGCGACATCGCGCCCGAGCCAGTCGCCATTGCCAATGGCGTTCAAATGATCGATCCCCGCGAGCACAATCAAGCGGGTCGCTTTATCGGCAGCGGCCTTCTGATCGACCGCCTTGACGACCAGCGCATAAACCGCATCGTCCAGGCTCGGATGCGGGTAGAGATGTTTGATGAACGCCATCACGATGCGTGCTTGCCGGTCATCGAGGGCGCTGAGTTCGAGCGCCCAGGTGCGGCTCGGAACAAAGGGCGCGAGCGCCGAACCCGCACTCAAAACGCCAATCAGCAACGAACTTCCCTGCAACATCCCGCGCCGGGTGAGCGGGATGGGTTCGTGAGACGAGTCGGTTTTTCGTGGCACGTCAACCTCCTTTGATGCGTTGTCTCGATTTTATTGATAATGGCCGCCGCGCTGCAAAACCTCGATTTTGTAGCCATCGGGGTCCTCGGTGAAGAAAAAGCGCGCAAGCGTGCGTCCCTCCTTGGTCTTGAGTTCCTTGATGTCTTGGACATGAGGAAAGGAGGCGCGGAGCCGCGCATGGGTCGCCGCGAGATCATCGACGGAGAAGGCGATATGACCATAGCCATCGCCAAGTGCGTAGGGTTCCTTGCGTGATTTGTTCCAGGTGAGTTCAAGCTCGAACGCGCTCTCGGGATGGCGCAGATAAACCAGCGCGAATTCGTCAAAATCGAGCCGGTGGACTTCTTCCATGCCAAAAGCGCGCCGATAGAAATCGAGCGATTTACCGAGATCGAAGACGCGGACCATCATATGGATCGGCTTGGTCACGTTATCCTCCCCATCGTTTTGCCGACGATGCGGCAGATCATAGGCCAGGCGATCAAGGATCGGGTAATAGGATGGTAAATTGTCGATGATGCACCGCGATCCTCGCAACGAGTGCGGTGGTGTCGGTAGTTTGGACAGATTCCGGGGAAGAATAAGCTAAGAGCTCTTTCAAAACCGCCCCCATGTGTCATCGGAGATGACAAGCTTCACCCCGCGCAGGCCTCGCCGAGCACGGCTGCTCAGGAACTCGACCCAGAAGGGCTCGGCCTCGCTATGGCCGACGCTCATCCCCAGCACATTGCGCTAGCCATCGCACCAAAGAGGAAGCCCACTTGCAGTCTGATTGACAGACTTCCCCCGAAAACAGCCGCCACCCGAAAACCGGCGGGCCGGCGCCGGCTATGCCATGGCGTAGACCGCCTTCTCAAAGTCACCGAACAGCGCCACCGACGGAGCGTCAAAGAATGGCAGGATCTGCGCGGCATACACGCCGGCCACCTGCTTCGACGGATCGATCCAGTAATAGGAGTTGGCCAGCCCCGCCCAGGTCAGCGACCTGGCAGAACGGCCGGTGGACAACCTCTGGGGATTGATCGCGAAACTCAGCCCCCACTGCCAACCATCCATGAAATCCACGTCGTTGGTGGCACTCGCCACGGCGCTCTTCATTGGCCGGCAACGCACAGTGCCCATGGCATTAGCCCGCATCATAGCAACCGTGGATTCGGCCAGCACGCGCACGCCGTCCAGCGCGCCGCCGCCCAGGATCATGCGGGCGAAGCGCAGATAGTCACCGACCGTAGCATACAGCCCGCCACCACCCATCTCGAATTCCGGTTCCTGCGGCAAACTGAAATCAATTGGCTCGGTGCCGCCCGGCGTGCGGGCATGCACCCGAGCCAGTCGTGGGCGCAGCGCATCGCGGATGCGGAAGCCCGTATCGCGCATACCCAGCGGCTCGAAGATATTGGCCTGCATGTAGCGGCCGAGCGTGGTGCCGGTAACGGCTTCGACGGCTTTGCCAGCCCAGTCGATACCAATGCCGTAATCCCAGGCCGAACCAGGATCAAACACCAGCGGCAGATTTAATGCGGCATTCTGGCAGGAGGTGATCCCGGGCGTGCCGGTCTTTTCTAGGTAGCGAACGATATCCGCGTTCCACATGTCGTAGACGAAGCCGGAGGTATGCGTCAGCAGGTGGCGCAGCGTGATCGCCCCGCGCGCGGGGCGCAGCCGCGGTGTTCCGTCTGCGGCAAAGCCTTCTAGCACCTGCGGGTTGGCCAGCGCCGGCAGCACCGCGGCGATCGGCGCATCGAGCGCCAGCCGACCCTGCTCGACACATTGCATGGCCGCCGCCGTGGTGATTGCCTTGGTCATCGAGGCGATCCACACTACGCTGTCCGGCTGCATCGGCACGCCGGTCGCCATGTCCTGCACGCCGGCGGCAGCCGAGATGATCTCCCCATCGGGCAGAACCGCAGCCACGGCGACCCCGGGGACTTGGCTAGACTCGATAGCTCGCGACAACAAGGCGCTGATCTGATCGGTTCGTGCGGTCATCGTCTCCTCCTTGGTGTTATGGTAAACTCCGGCCTTGAGGCTCAGGCACGCAGCATGGGGAATATCCCAATGTTGAGTTTTAGCGACGGGCATTGCCTGATTGCTGACTATATGACCTTGGGGAACCTCTGAACAGCGCTGCGGATGCCGACCATCGCCGGCCGGTTCGCGCGCCTGTCCGAGGCGGCGCTCCGCGAGACGCAGTCGCACATCGGATATCTCGAAGCCCTTCTCGCGGCGGAGATGGAGGAGCATGAAAGCCACGCGATCGCGCGGCTACTGAAGGAAATGGAAGGCCATGGGGTCATGGCGCAGGAGGGATAACTGCCGCAGCGAGCCATTCCCGCAGCTTCGACCACCGCCGCCGGCCCGAGACATTGCGCACCGCAATCGCCACCGCCTTGCGGCTACCGACGAGCACGACGAGCCGCTTGCCCCGCGTGATGCCGGTATAGAGCAGGTTCCGCTGTAGCATGGTGTAGTGCTGCGTCAGGACCGGGATCACCACGGCGGGATATTCCGAGCCCTGCGACTTGTGGATCGTCGCCGCATAGGCTGGCACCAGCGCATCCAGATCGCCGAGACCGTAGCCCACGTCTCGCCCGTCGAACCGCACGGTGATCTCGGCCTCCTCCGCGTCGATCGCGGTGACAAAACCGATATCGCCGTTATAGACCTCGCGATCATAGTCGTTCTCGATCTGCATGACCTTGTCGCCGGGGGCAAAGGTCCAGCCGAATTTTTCCACCCGTGGCGTCGCTTCGCCATTCAGCGCGGCCTGGAGGTCGATGTTGAGCGACCGCGCGCCAACCCCGCCACGCGCCATCGGGCACAGCACCTGGATGTCGCGTACCGGATCGAGCCCGAAGCGGCGGGGGATACGGGTCTTCACCAGATCGATAATGCGCGCAACCGCCGTCTCGGGCTCGTCGGCCGCAACGAAGTGGAAATCGCTCCCTGCCTCGGCGCGCGTCAGGTCCGGCATCTCGCCGCGATTGATCCGATGCGCGCTGGTGATGATCCGGCTGGATGCCGCCTGGCGGAAGATCTCGGCAAGGCGCACCACCGCAACCGTGCCCGAGCCGATCAGGTCCGCTAACACTTGGCCCGGCCCGACCGAGGGGAGCTGATCGACGTCACCCACCACCAGGAGCGCCGCCGGCGGCGGGATCGCCCGGGTCAGCGCGTGCATCAGGGGCACATCGACCATGGAGGCCTCGTCGATGACCAGCAGGTCGCAGTCCAACGGGTGATCGGGTCCGCGCCGGAACCCGCCGGTGTTTGGGTCGACCTCCAGCAGGCGATGGATCGTTTTGGCTTCGAACCCGGTCGCCTCGCTCATCCTTTTCGCCGCCCGCCCGGTGGGGGCCGCGAGCAGGATGCGCACGCCTTTGGCTGCGAGGATGGCGAGGATCGCCCGCATGATCGTCGTCTTGCCGACGCCGGGGCCGCCGGTGATCACCAGCAGCTTCGCGGCAAGGGCAAGGCCGACCGCCTGGCGCTGGCTCTCGGCGAGCGTCATGCCGATCCGCTTTTCCACCCAGGGGATGGCTTTTTCCGTGTCGATCGCCGGCCAGGGCAGCGGCTGGTGGGCGATCGCGCGCAGTCGCTCGGCGATGCCGCGCTCGGCGTGATAAAGTCCGGCGAGGAAGATGCAGTCGGCCGCGCCGACGCGGTCGGCGATCACCGCGCCGTCGGCCAGTTCCAGATCGAGGGCGGTGCGGATCAGCGCCTCCGGAACCTCCAGCAAGCGCTCCGCGAGCGGGATCAATTCCACGACCGGCAGACCGCAATGGCCCTCGTCCATCGCCTCGGACAGCGCGTAGCCGATGCCGGCGCGCAGGCGGATCATTGCCGTCTTCTCGATGCCGAGTTTTGCGGCAATCGCATCCGCCGTCTTGAACCCGATGCCTCTGATGTCGCGCGCCAGCCGGTATGGGTTCTCGCTCATCACCTGAATGGCGTCGGCGCCATAGGTCTTGAAGATGCGCACCGCGCGCGCCGTGCCGACGCCGTGGCTGTGTAGAAACACCATGATCTCGCGGATCACCTTCTGCTCGGCCCAGGCAGCGACGATGCGCTGTGCCCGCACCTCGCCGATCCCGCCCACTTCGCGCAGGCGCTCTGGCGCGCCTTCGATGATGTCGAACACCTGCTCGCCGAACCCGCGCACCAGCTTTTTGGCATAGACCGGGCCGATGCCGCGGATCATGCCGGAGGCGAGATAGCGCTCGATCCCCTCTTCCGTCGTCGGCGCCGAGGTTTTTAGGAACCGCGCCTTGAATTGCTGGCCGTGGGTGCGGTCGTTGACCCATTCGCCGGTCGCGGTGATCCACTCGCCCGCGGCAATGGCGGCGGCGTGCCCGACGATGGTGACGAGGTCGCGGTGCCCGCGCGCCTTTACCCTGAGCACGGCAAAGCCGCTCTCGGCATTGTGGAACGTCACCCGCTCGACGATGCCGGCGAGCACTTCGCCATCGGGCCACGGGGCTTGGTGCTCGGTCATCGCTGGGTGCCCTCAAACGGCCGGAAGCGGGGCGAGCAGCTCGGCATCGTTGTTGGCTGGCCGGTTGACCCGCGTGCTCACCGGCCAGACACGCAGCGTGTCCTCGGGCGCTGGGCGCAGCAGCGAGGCTACGTCGCCCTCGGTCTCGCCGAGCCATAGCGGCCAGTCGGGCGGCTCGACGATCACCGGCATGCGGTCATGGATGGGCGCCATGGTCGCGTTCGCGGCGGTGACGATGATGGCGAAGCTGCGCAGCACCTCGCCCTCGGGGCTGCGCCAGCCTTCCCAGAGACCGGCCAAGGCCAGCGTCTCACCGTCCCGCCGGGCGATCGTGTAGGGCTGCTTGGGTGCGTTCTCGGTGCGCTGCCATTCGTAGAACGCCTGCGCCGGGATCAGCGCCCGACGGCGGGCGAAGGCATCGCGGAACATCGGCGAGGTTGCCACGGTCTCCGCTCGCGCGCTGATTGGCCGCCGCGCCGCCCGCAGATCCTTCGTCCAGTGCGGAACCAAGCCCCAGGTCAGCAGATCGAGATGCCGCGCGCCGATTTCCGGGTGCCGCCGCACCACCATCGCCGGCTGGCGCGGCGCGACATTCCAGGACGGGGCGACATTGGGCAGCGCGCCGGCGGTACGGAACAGCCGGGCGATCGCTTCGGGCGGCAGAGAATTGGCGTAGCGTCCGCACATCGGCGCGCGATCAGTGCAGCATCGGGCTCGAAGGGCCTCCGCTCACGGATAATCGCCGCCGTCGCGGGGGCTCTATTGGCCGACGCCTATTCGTTCTGATCGGCTGTTTGTTCGGTTTCCGGCGGCACCGCGACTGGGGCCGGAGTTTGTTCCTCGACCCGAGCGGTGAGAGCAGCCATGGTGCGCTTCAGCTCGGAATACCGGGTGCGCAGCGAGGCGATGTTGCGTTCGAGCTGGTCGATGCGCCCAGCGAGCGGCGCCGACGCGCTGGCGCGAGCACTGGCGCGTGCTGGCTTGGCCGCAGCCTTTGGTACCGGTTTCGGGGCCGGGGTCCTTACCGTCTTTGCCGCGCCACGCGGCGATTTCGCGGCCGCGCCCTTGCGGGTGGCAGCCCCCTTGCCGCTCCGCGTGGTGGTTCGTGATGTTGTGGCACGTGCCATGTCTCATTCTCCTTCGGTGTTTTCAGTTGCTGGCGAGAATCCCAGTTCCTCGCGCAGACGGGCATAGGCTTCCGGATCCACGCGCCGGGCATCGGCATGCAATGCCTTGACCCCAGCGATCCCGGCGGCGGCAAAAAACGCTCGCATGCCATACCTGCCGGGACGGATTTCGACCAGACCGCGCGCCAGTATACTTTAGTACCGCCGCCGGCAGCTTCGGTTCACCCCGCGCCGGGCCACCATGCCAAGCGCGCAGCAGGATCTCGTTGGCGAGGGATGAGGGCTGCCCGAAATGCACGGCAAATTCACCGCGGGTCAATTCGCGCTCGCGCGCATCGAACGGAACCGCCGCTTGCTTGTTCTCACGCATCGGTGGCGCGCATCATGTCTCCTCGTGGGCGTCGTCGTGGCATGCCCCCTTCCCTCCTGGCGGTTCGCGGCATTCCAGGCCCTCTTTCTCATGGCTTTTTTATGCCATCCCGTGGCGCGGCTATCGCCCGGCCTGGTCGTGATAGCCGCGGCGGCGCTTGCGGCGGGCCAAAGCGGCGAGAGCGTTGAGGGCGGCGCCACAATTCGGATGCGGGTCGAGGCGGTAGCGGCCCTTGGTGCCGATCCGCCCCCAATGACGGGCGAGCAGGGTGTAGCCAAAGAGGTCGGGGAGGATTTCCAGGCGGTAGAAACGCCATTCATTGCGCTCGGGACGGATGCGCACCAGGCTCGCCCGTTCGGGGAAAAGCGAAAGTTGAACCGGCTCGGGCATCGGCGCGCTCCCGTGGTTTCGGCAAACCATCAGGGGAATCTATCAGCTTGGCGACTCCGCCGCCAGAAGGCCCGACCGGCGTTTGCCAAACTGCGGCGCATCATTGAGCAGCCCCACCCTCAGGTAACGCGGGACGGCGCCGGCGGGTTTGGCTCCAGCTAGGCCTGAAGCGCCAGACGGGTCCGGCGCACCACGGCGTCGAGATGCGCCATCGCCTCTTCGAGGGCGGTGTAGTCGAAGGCCCGGCGCTCGATTGGCGTCAGGGGCGGCAACGGCGGCGGCGCAATGTCGGCCTCTTCCGCCTCGCTGGGTTGGCGGGGGCGGCCGGGACCGCGGTTCGGATCGGGCCGATAGGGCGGGCGCACCACCTCGCGCAGCGGCGCCAGACCTTTGAGCCCGAAAAGGCGCCGCTTGGAGCGATGCGTCACCTCGATGGCGATCTCGGCCGCGACCAGCTCGTCGAGGATGCGGATGGCGTTCTTCACCGCGATGCCGAGGATGCGGGCGAGCGTGGTCGCCGATAGTACCGGCGCTGCCGCCAGCAGATCGACGGCGGGAGCGACGTGAGAATCCTTGCGGCGGCTGGCAATGCCGCGCCGGGCTTCGAACCAGCCGCGCTCCATGGTGTAGAGTAGGTCGAGGCCAACCGCCGCCTCGCGCGCGAGCGCCCGCAGAAATGCCGGCAGCCAATCGTCACGGTCCCAGCTTTGGTCGGATCTGAGCGCGGCAGCGCCGGTCAGCGGGACGGGCAGACGGAGGAGCTGGCGCTGGCGCCAGAAGCGGATCATCGCCGCGCGCATCGCCGGACGGGTTTCGCCCATCTCGATCCATTCCCGAAAACCCTGGGCAGCCGCGATCAGCGGCGGCAGAGAGGCCGGCTGCATCGCCAGCATCGCCACGGCGCGCTGCACCTCGCCCTCCTGATCGAAATCCGGCTCGACGAGCCATTGGTGCAGGGTCAACGCCGCGCGGGCCCTCTCCAAGATCTCGCCGCGGTCGATGATGCGCAGATACGGATCCATGCGTAGGCGCAAGCCCTCGATCGTCGCGGCCAGATGCCAGGGATCGATGAGCTGGCCGTCGACCGCCGCCATACGGCGGACCGCCTCGAGGCGGACGCGATAGAGAAAAGCCTGGGCCAGAGGATGGCCGGCCAGCGCCTGGTCGAGCCGGGCGATCCCGGCGGCCGCGTCTGCGAGCGCTGAGGCCAGCGCCATCGGATCGGGCGGCTCAGCGCGGAGCAGGCTGTCGAGCGGCGCCCGGTCAAGGCCATCCCCCACCATCAGGATTGGCCCCCTGGCCGGCGAGCAAGGGTGGGATGATGGTGTGTCACGGCTACGAAAATATTTCCCTACTATCAATATATAAAACATATGTTTACGGAAAAAGTTATTATCTGTCAAATAACACTATTATTTTTCTCTTCCCCGTTCGCCTTTGTCACGCAACCCACTTCCGATAGCGGCGATGGCCGAACGCGGCGCATCTGACAGCCTCCCGATCGGCAGATTTGCGCGGGTTTTTGGGCGAGCGGCGGCGCCAATGCGCCCAAATCCTGCGGCTCTTGGCGTGGATGAGCCTTTCCGTGCCGCGGCGACCATGCCGGGGGCGCTCCCGAAGAGGCCTCTTGGCCACTTCTGCAAACGGCCGTTTCCAAAGCCTTTGTGAAATTGTAAATTGCCACCCAGAACGCCGGAGCAAACCCGATCGTCATGGCAATATCGTCCTCACCCCCCCTCCCCGGCCGGCTTATCGGCTATGCCCGGGTCTCCACCGATGATCAGGGTACGACCCCCCAGCGCGACGAATTGCGCGCCGCCGGCTGCCACGACATCCTCGAGGAACACGCCTCCGGCGCCGATCGCACCCGCCCGGTGCTCGCCCGCCTGCTCCGCGACATCCGACGCGGCGACACCCTGGTCGTCGTTCGCCTCGACCGCCTGGCGCGCTCGGTCAGCCATCTCCTCGCCGTCATCGATCAGCTCGAAGCGGCGGGAGCGCATTTTCGCAGTCTGCGCGATCCCATCGACACCACCACCCCGCAGGGGATGTTCTCACTGCAGGTGCTCGGCGCCGTCGCCCAGCTCGAGCGCAGCCTGATCGCCGAGCGCACCAAGGCCGGGCTGCGCGCCGCTCGCGCCCGCGGTCGCATCGGCGGCAATCCGGGGCTACGCGCCCGCGACCCGGACGCCATCCGCAAGCTCCGCGCCCGCCGCGATGCCAGCCATCTCGATGCCGTTCTGGCCGAGCTCGATTCCTGGCTTCCAACCGTTCGCCGCATGCGCCCTCACCAACCATGGGGGGATGTCGTGCGGGTGCTCAACCGCGCTTCAGGCCAAAACCATCACCGCCCCTGGACCGTCGAACGGCTGCGCCGCACCGTTCAGCGTCTCGCTGCCGAGGGAATCGTTGATGACATCCTGTTGACCCGCGCCCCGCCTCAGCGCGGTGATGACCGCCTCATCCGCCTGGTCGCCGGCATCAAGGCCGCGGCACCAGACGCCACCCTCCAGCACATCGCCGCCCAGCTCGAAGCCATGCATGAGCGCACGCCACGCGGCGGCACAAGATGGCATCCCTCCTCGGTCCAGAACCTGCTGACCCGCGCCAAACGCTCGGGATTGCTGATGATCACACCTGCAGAGAGGCTGACGGAAACGTCCGCCTGAGGTCTCAGGCAATGCCCGTCTATGGGCTTAAGCGCCTATGATAATTAACAAAACACTTTATCGGCGCAGATCGAGCACACCGAGCTCCCGCCATAGCCAGCCAAAATCATAGGTGGCCATCGGATCGAACGGGTCATGCCGGCTTATCGACTGGTTTTCCAGATATTTCAGCCACTCCGCAACCTTCTGGCGGCCGCTTGGTGTCTTGACCTTCTGGCGCGGCGTCTTGTCGCCGAGCATGCCGACCGGCTGGTCAAGGATTTCCCGATAATGACGATCCAGCTGCTGGTGAACGATTTGCGTGGCAAGTTCCGGATCGATCGAGAAATCGCCATCGCGATCACTGCGGGCCGATGGCTTGGCCATCATCTCCTCGACAGTGTGGGTTGTGGTCGAAGGGGCGTCGACAAGATCGCCAAGCACGTCACGAATCAGCGCGGTTCCCTGCTCTGCCCGTTGCGCCGAATTGACCGAAAGCGTGAGGAAGCGGCCTTCCAAAACGACATTACCCAGCACGCACGCACCGCTGTCCATTGTCGTCTCGAAGGCCTGGGACGCCTCCGGCCGGGGGTTTTGCTTGTCCCCCGGGGTTTCTTCCAGCCAGTTCCAGAAAGTCACGTTTTCTTGTGCCATTCCCGGAGCAGCCTTGAGCCGCAAGGCGATGTCTTGCTGTGTCGCCCCCTCTGCCAGCGGAAACCTGATCTCATGGAACACCAGCTCGTCCCCATCCGAATTTTGCATTTCCGGGAGGTTCGAGACCTGTTCCAGCGTAGCGAATAGCCATGAAAGCGTGAACATCGGCGCGGCCACCCGCAGCTCCCGATCCTCGATGACGGGAAGCTTTTTCGTATGCTTTTTGCCAAAAACCCGCCGCAAGCCGTCAAATAGCGTCTCGGTCGCCTGCGGCGTAAAAAGCAAAAGCCCCCCTGAGAAGATGTTCTTCCCCATGACCGGAACAATGCGGGCGGCAACCCGGTCCCATTGGACCAAGCTTCCGGTGGCGCTTTCCTCGCTGACGAAAACCGGCTCACCGCCGCGGATGAGATCACGCGCCAGGAGCGATTTGCCCGGCACGATGTTGCTGACCTCGTAAAGGCTCATCACCGCGTTGCGCAGCCCCTTCATGTAGGCTTTGCTCAGCGCGCTCTCCCGCCAACTGCGACGCCGGAGATATTCATCGACGATGTTGTGCCCAGCGATGTCAAAATTTCTGGTCAGAAAATCCTCGAAGGCGCACCCCCACAGATTATTGCCCATCTCGTCGCCAAACATCTCGGCAAGATCCTCGAAGGCGAGGTCGGCGGTCTTGAGGACGGGGGCGAAATGCTCATCAAACACCGTCTCGAAGCAGGTATGCCATTCCTCACGATTGAGAAATCTGATCAGTCCCTTGAGATCATGGCTGGTCGCCATGGCAACTCTCCCCCTCCTGACGCGATCCCGCCTGGCATCCTCGATCGCCAAGAGCGCCGGCTGCATCAAGCCGCGCCAGCCTATTGGGCGTCAATGCCAGCGTGCGCTTCCCCGCCCCTCCCCTGTCTTTCCGGGCCGGCGGCCGGTCTTGGCTTGGACCTGCTGGCGCAGGCCCCAGATGGTGCGGAACAGGTTGAGTTCCCCGGCTTTCGCCTTGGCCACCATGCCGTAAAAATACCCGCCCGGCGTCGTCCGGAAATGCGCGGGATCCTTGGCGGAGACCACCGCGATGGCGATCGCCGCCTGCTCGCGGCCCATGGCAAGACAGGCCTCGCCCCACAGCGATTGCGAGACCCCAAGTTCGCCACGCAGCCAGTCCGCCGCCGTCACCACCTCCGGCCAGCCCGGCGCGGCGGTGCCGAGATAAACCCGCAGGCGTGGCGCCAGCTGCGCCAGTTCGTCCGCGCTCAGCCGCAGGATTTTGCCGCTGCCGTTGTCGCGCGGCTTGGTTTGTCCGCCTTCGGCCCCAATTTTTGCCGGTGCCGCCGCCGCTACCGTCCCCAGTTCTGAAAAAATTCCTGCCGCGCCGGCGCTACCCTCCTCAGGAGCCATTACGGTATCCTGTTCAGGATCAAGACTTCTTTTGTAGGTATATTGGTGGGGTCCGTTTTCGGTCCCCTTGGGGTCTGAATCCACCGCTTTGGCGGCGATTTCTCCGGCCCCGGAGAGCAGGTTTTCCAGCCGCTCCCGAGCCGCGCGCTGCCGTCGCTCCAGCGTTTCGACCGCGAGCGCGATCTCGGCCAGCGTCTCCAGCCGTCGCAGAACCCGCGCGAGCTCCTTGGTCTCGCGCTCGAGCCTGGCCCATTCCTCCCCCCAGAACCCGTATTCCGCCGCCGTCTCGAGGCTCTGGATGATGCCGTTGCGGGCAATCGTCGCCCGCCGCCGCAGCCGCCCGATCTCGGCACGCTCCACCCTGGCCGCCTCAGCCAGGCGCAAAAATTCCTGGTAGCGGGCCGCCAGCGGTGAAAGGTCGAACCCATAGGCCTCGATAATCCGCCGCTGCGCATCACGCCGGCCATACCGCTTGCCGTTGGGACTGTCCTTCATGGTGACCAGCCCGGCCTCGATCAGCGCCCGGTTCAGCGCCTTCACCCGCGTCGCCGAGAGCCCGAGCGCCTCCTGCTGCATCGCCGCCGAGGGCCAGACGATCGGCCGCCCTCCCCGCCCCCAATCCTGCGGCTGGGTGAAGCGGAACAGCCAGTCCACCGCATGCACCAGCCGCGGCGACAGCCCAAGGCACGGCGCCGCCGCCTTGAACGCCGCCAGCACCTGGCCCGGCACCGCAACCCCTTCCGGCAAACCGGCGAATTCCGCCGCCGCCCGCTCCGCCGCGAGCAAACCCGGCGTCAGGCGCCGCAAGCCCGTCGGTCCCCCGGCAAAACCTCGTTTTCCTGCGCCCGTGGCGCTCTCCGTCTCCATCGTGATCCTCCTCTCTGTCGGATCGCGACGGGCAAAACGCCCCCTCAAACGGAAACGGCAATTTCCGCTTGCAAAAAAGGCGTCTCCACACTAGATTGAGGGGTGTGATCCACCTCGGTGGGCTAGTGCGAAGGCCCGTCACGTGTTTCGCGAAGCCCGCCCGGCAAGGCGGGCTTTCGCATTTCTGGCGATCTACCGGGTGGCTTGCATCCCTCGTTCGATCAGTTGCAACAGCGCCAAGCTCCGGTTGCGCAGGCCTTGGCGTTCCTTGAGTTCGTCGAGGAGTGCAATCGTCTCGCGAGGAAGTTGGAACAAAACCTCCTCGCCGCCAGCAGCACGAAGCCGCTCACGGTATTGCCTCGTATAGGTGGTTGAGGTCTTTTGCATCGACAAACCCGAATCTGTCTCACTAGAGACGCGACTGTCGAACTGCTGAGGCCGCTTGTCTAGTGATTCCTCTCAAGGTTCCTGGCTCAGATGCTAAAATCATTTATGCGTCGCGAGAATTCTGCATGCGGAAGGCTCATGTCGCGGGTAGGACGCACTTCCCTTCTCTTCGACTCCAGCCTGCATACGATGTAGTAGCAGAGAAAAGATGAATTCCTTTTTTCTCTTTTTCAAGAATTCTACTTTTTGATGCCGTTCTTCTCTTCCCAGGCATCAAGTGACTCAAACAAGAGCTCGTTGAGCTTGAGATCAGCATCGGCGGCACGCTGACGGAAGCGCTTACGGAAGGCGGGAGGCACCTTGAAGGCAAGAGCCTGAAGATTCTCGGTCTTAACCTTCATCTCGGCGACATGGCGAGCCGGCGCAAGTTCTGCTGTTACAGGTGCAGGCATTGGCGGGCGCGGCGCGCGTTGCACGGCCTCAGTCATGGGCGCAGCAGCCTCGGCAGTAAGTTCAGCGAGGTTGACGGCCGGGCGCTTACTCATAAAATTCCCTCTTTCATGAATTCCTCTTTTCTCTCTTTCTCGTTTTTCCCTCTTTCTCATTTTCCAGCCTATCTCTAACTTCTCCCCACAGCGCCGCGACTTCCTGCGCGGCGGTTCCTCTGGGATCGGTTTCGATGGCGGTCTTCCCGTGCGCGAAAGCTTCGGCGTAAATTACGCGCTCATGCATGCGTGTGGTCAGCACGAGGCCGAGCGCGCCAAGCGCGACGGTAGCCCCGTCGTTGTTGCGCAGATTAGGTCGCACGCGGGTAAGCACAAACTGAAAGGGCCTGCCCGACTGGCGGACGAGTGGCAGCCCTTTGACTAGTGCGCGCAGATCAGCCGGCGTTGGGTTGAGTGGTATCAGGACCAAGTCGGCCAACGCGAACAGTTCGGCATTGACAGCGCCGACGGATGGTGCGGTATCAATAAAGAGATAGGCCGCGCCAGCCGCGTCAAGGGCATCAACCCTGTCGTTCAGGTCGGCGAGAGCAAGCGCAGAATAGCGTGGCGTATCGATGCCGAGCTTCTTGCGCTGGTTAAACCAGTCAGCAGCGGTGCCTTGCGGGTCGGTGTCAGAGATGACGACGGGCCCGTCGCCGGCAGCCTCGGCGGCGGCGGCGAGGTGAACGGTAATGGTCGATTTCCCAGAGCCGCCCTTTTGATTTGCGATGACAATCGTTTTCATGAAAGGGATATTGGCATAATTCTTTTTTTCATGAAAGACTGAATTCTCTTCATGCCGGTCATCCAGAAAGCGCGAATTACCTTTTTCTCTCTTTCTATAATCTTTTTGCCCGACGACGGTGCGAAATGGTCGGAACTGGACTGGCAAACGGGCATGGCGCCTCGCCGCCAGCGACGGCGCGGCCTCGGCGGCAAGCCTGAAAGCACTCTATCATAAGCGCTGGAGCATCGAATGTGGCCTGCGCGATACCAAGTGCAGATTCCGACGGAAGCCGGCCGGGGATTCCGATTTGATGTCGGCCAGCGTTCCGATTTGAAGCCGGCCACCATTCCGATTTAATTCCGGCCACCTGGCGGGGATTTTTCAGCGTTTTCGGCTGGGTCAGCAACTCGGGCAACTGTCCTCTCGTTACCATCAACGAGGAGGGCTGGATGCCGGCGAAGAGAGAGCTGACGATGCGGCAGATACGACAAACCTTACGGCTGGCCAGTGACGGCATCAGCGCCAGGGCGATGGGGCGGATGCTGGGCGTGGCGCGGAGCACGATCCAGGACAATCTGAAGCGGGCGCAGGCAGCGGGGCTGGCGTGGCCGTTGCCGGCCGACCTCAGTGATGCGGTTTTGGAGGAGCGGCTGTTTGCCCGCAGCGGCGCGCCGCGGGGGGTGCGCCGGCGCGCCGAGCCGGTCTGGAGCGAGCTGGTCTGCGAGTTCAAGCGCCCGGGCGTGAACCTGATGGTGCTGTGGGAGGAATATCGCGCCGGGCATCCGGAAGGGTACAGCTACAGCCGGTTCTGCGATTTGTTCAGGGAGTTCGAGGCACGGCTGTCACCGGTCATGCGCCAGGAGCACCGGGCGGGCGACAAGGTGTTCGTCGATTATTCCGGCAAAAAGTTGGGCATCACCGATCCCGCAACTGGCATCGTGCGCATGGCGGAGATTTTTGTCGCGGTGCTGGGCGCGTCGAACTACACCTACGCGGAGGCGAGCTGGACCCAGACGCTGCCGGATTGGATCGGCGCGCATAGCCGCATGTTCCGGTTTTTTGGCGGCGTGCCGCGGCTGATCGTGCCGGATAATCTGAAGTCCGGCGTCAACAAGGCGTCGTTCTACGATCCAGAGATCAACCTGAGCTATGGCCGGATGGCCTCGCATTACGGTGTTGGTGTTTTGCCGGCCCGGCCGCGGCGCCCGAAGGACAAGGCGAAGGTGGAAGCCGGTGTCCGCTTTGCCCAGAGCTACATTCTGGGCCGGTTGCGCCAGCAGACTTTCTTCTCTCTGGCTGAAGCCAACCAGGCGATTGCCGGCATGGTGGAGCGGATCAACGCGCATGTCATGCGCAGGCTCGGCGTCAGCCGGCGGCATTTGTTCGAGACGATCGAACGCCAGGCTTTGGCGGCATTGCCAGAGACCGACCATGAGTTTGCGGAGTGGGGTTTTGCCCGCGTCTCGCTGGATTATCATGTCGAGGTCTGCGGCTTTTTCTACTCGGTGCCGCATCAGCTGATCCGCCAGCAAGTCGATACCCGCGCCACCGAGCGGATGGTTGAGATCTTCCACCAAGGCAAGCGGGTCGCGGTGCATCAGCGCCGCTATGGCGGTCCAAGGCACGGCACTGCCCCTGAGCATATGCCGAGCGCGCACCGGCGCTACGCCGCATGGACGCCGGAGCGGTTCCGCTCATGGGGCGCATCGATCGGCCCGCAGACCGAGGGGCTGATCATCGCCATCCTCGCCAACCGGCCGCATCCGGAACAGGGGTTTCGGACATGCCTTGGCATCCTGCGGCTGTTCAAGGAGTTGGACCGTCCGCGCGCCGAGGCGGTGGCGGCCCGAGCGGTCGCCTTTGGCGCGTTCAACTACAAGAGCATTGCCTCGATCATCGCCAGCAAGCTCGACCAGACGGCCAGCCCGCCAGATGAGGCGCAGGCGGTGCTGACCCACGGCAATCTGCGCGGCGCCGAATATTTTCACTGATTTCCACTGAAAGGAACAAGCATGCTCACCCACCCGACCCTCGACCTGCTGCTCAAACTCGGCCTGCACGGCATGGCCAAAGCCTTCAAGGACCTCGACGCCCGGCCGGAGGTTGCCGGTTTGGCCCATGCCGAATGGCTGGCTTTATTGCTCGAGCACGAGGCCACGTTGCGACAGCAGAAACGCTTCGAGAGCCGCGCCCGCGCGGCCAAATTGCGCCAGTCCGCCAGCGTCGAGGATGTCG